>JAEWMH010000066.1 GCA_023393235.1 Bacillota bacterium
GAAGAGCAGAGAAGAACATGTAAATATTTTCAACAAAATCATGTTTATCCCTATATCTAGGCATCCACCTAGCCATGTTAAGTTTAGTGCATCGCTAGTGCGGTGAGCGCCGTTATTTGGCCCCAAAAGGCATTTTCAAAAATCTAACGGAAGCAGCGGACCTTATTGTCCGTTCTGTGGGCATAAACCTGACGAAATCATCGAAATAACGGCTCTGACCGCCGTTAGAATCCGAGGGAGGCAAATAATGCGGCAATAGCGGCGCTCACTGCCGTTAGAATATCCTTGGAAACATTTACACGAAAAACCCGCCGCCCCCGCTCTTCTGTACGAGCCCACCACGCCATCCTGCCGATCCGCGTTCTCTCACCAGCCTCACGGAGCCTACGCATCTGTCCGCTGAACCGAGTGCCAGCCAGCCTCAGTCTGTACATTTTCTTGCTCATGAGTGATAATCATTCTCAATCATGTCTATACTATAAACAGGGCCCATTAACAGGCCCTTTACCAGGCACCGACCGCCAGCCGCGGCGCTCTCTTCCATAAACCGCCCCAAAAAAAGAAGAACGGCAGTGGCGCTGCCGCTCTTCCCGTCATCAGACCTTAGGCTCAAAGGTTCTACAATCGGTTTCTTCGGAATTGGAGGCTTGTTTGCCGCGGTGGTGGGTAACTTTGATGGAGGATGCTCTGCAAAGATTACCGTTTGCCCAGTATTTGCAGGAATTAACTTCGCACACTACGTCTTTTGCCATCGGTGTTCACCTCCCTTCACAAATAGGATGGTCGCAACCGGGGGGACGTTATACATACGGCCCGGATTTTCCGGGTAATTCCTCATGCCCCGCCCCCAAAAGCCTGCTTTAGCATGCTGAGGAGGTTTTTTTCTGTTTACCGCACCAGGCCGTTTTCATTTTTTTCAAAGAGTTTGTATAATGAACCCATTGGTGCACGAAGAAAAGGGGGAGAGCCGTTATGATGAACCTGCGGATTTGCCGGACACCTGTGCAGCTGGCCAATGGGGCCGAGGCGTTGTCCTTGCAGGCGGCGCTTCCGGTTGCCCGGGAGATTGCCGGGGAATGGGGCTGTGAGCTGATTCCCACAGGAGAAATGCTGGTTCCGCCCTTTGGGGGAAAAGAAGGCTGGCTGCTGCTGCCTGAGATTCTATACCGCCTGCAGGGCATCCTTTTAGCTTGCCAGCAGGGTCCAACGGGACTTCCAGAGCTTATGGTGGCCCGGGAGGAGGATGCCACTACCTGGGAGGACTTCCTGCTGATGAAGCTGGCCCATAATCTGGCTTACCGTCTGCAGGGTCAGCTTTTCCTCGGGGAGGGAACAGAGCCGATGCCTGTGGAGCCGGAGCGTTTTGCCACCTTCGAAGCTTATGTGGACCGTGTTTTGGAAGCCGAGGACGATCTGGTGAAGGAAATCAAAAAAACCTGGATTTACGCCCACCGCAAACGGGCCATCCGATAAAAAATCCCCCAAAAGTGATGAGCTGCTTCGTAGTGGCTTCAGGTACTTTTGGGGGAGCCCCCAGAACAATATACGATGTTTCTAACATACAAAGGACGTGCTGGAATGGAAGAGTTGAGAAAGCTGACGGAGGAACTGTGCGGAGAAGGCAAGCTGCTTCACGCCGTACTCAGCAATCCCCGGAACAAAGCGGAAGGGCTGCCCTCCAAGCTGAAGGCAAAGCCGGTGCTTCTGAAGGGGGAGCGGATGGTGCAGCTGGAGAAAACTATCGGGCCCAAGGCTTATCATGAGAATGTGTCTCCGGAAGAAGCCGCGGCCAAGCTGGCGGAGTGGCTGGAGGGGCATTTTAAGCAGGGGCTTCTGCAGACGGCGGAAGCGGACTACCAGGTTCTGGTGGACAAGCGGGGGAAGGTGGCCATCCTGCGCAAAGCGGCGACCAAGCAGCAGGCGGAGCTGGGGCATAACCGTAAAAAGCAGTATTTGCTGGAGGAAGGTGTTCCGGTGCCTTTCCTGGTGAAGCTGGGTGTGATGAACAAGGATGGGAAGGTCCTCGCCCCCAAGTACGACAAGTTCCGCCAGATCAACCGTTACCTGGAGATGATTGAGGACGTTGCGGAATATTTGCCTCAAGACCGGGTGGTACGGATCGTGGATTTCGGCTGCGGCAAGTCCTACCTGACCTTTGCCCTGTATCATTATCTCGTGGCGGTCCGCGGCATGAAGGCGGAGATTGTAGGCCTTGACCTGAAGGCCGATGTGATTGCGCACTGCTCGGCGCTGGCTGAGGAATTTGGCTACGCCGGTCTGAAATTCCAGACCGGGGACATCAGCCAATATGAGGGTGCGGAGCAGGCGGATATGGTGGTTACCCTCCATGCCTGCGACACGGCAACCGATGCGGCCTTGGAAAAAGCGGTGCGCTGGAACGCCGGCGTGATCCTGTCCGTGCCCTGCTGCCAGCATGAGCTGAACCGGCAGATCAAGAATGAGCTCCTGTCACCTATGCTGCAGCATGGACTCATCAAGGAGCGTTTCTCCGCTCTGGCCACAGACTCCATCCGGGCAAGCCTCTTGGAGCTGGCCGGTTACAGGACGCAGCTTCTGGAATTTATCGATATGGAGCACACGCCCAAGAATATTCTGATCCGCGCTGTGCGCCAGCCATCGCCGGACCCCAAGAAGCTTGCAGCCCAGGCACGGTCTTATCTAGCCTTCCGGGACATGCTGAACGCAGAGCCATATCTGGAACGGGCCTTGGGGGATATCCTGAAGCCGGTGCTGGATGAGGCCTAGGGCGGGTTTGCAAACATGCCCTAAACCATTCCCTCATCCTGGGCTTTTTTCGCCGCTTGAATCCGGTCGCGCACATCCATTTTGGAATAAATGCTGGAAATATAGTTTTTGACTGTTCCTTCGGACAAATAGAGCCGCTCTGCAATTTCACGGTTGTTCAGCCCGTCAGCGATGCATTCCAGCACCTGCTGCTCCCGGTCGCTGAGCCCGTAGGAAGTGCCCGAGCGGCTTTGCTCCTCATGGACGGAGGCAGAGGTGGCATGGGCGGCTCCGCGGTTATCCGGGGAAGCAGTCCCCTGGAGATGCGCCACCATCATCTTGGCGATATCCTGGGGAATCAGAGTCCCGCCCTTGTGGACCCACTTAATCCCGGAGATCAGATCCCGGGGATGGATGGCCTTCAGGAGATACCCTTCCGCGCCTGCACCCAGGGCGTCTACCACGTACTGGATTTCCTGGAAGGTGGTCAGGATGATCACACGGATCTCCGGATACCGGGCTTTGATCTGCCGGGTAGCCTCCACACCATTCATTTCGGGCATATGGATGTCCATCAGGACCACGTGGGGAGAGACCGTTCCGCACAGCTCCACCGCTTTGCTTCCGTTCTCGGCTAAGCCCACCACCTGAATCTCCGGGTCCATGTCAAGCACAATGTGCAGGCTCTCCCGAATCAGGTCCTGGTCATCCGCAAGCAGCAATCTGATCTCATTCATGGCCTTGCGCCTCCTTATATACAATGCTAGAGCACTAAGAGTCTGTCCAACCCGGCCTATAGTCCGTCCGGCCCCGGGCTTCTCAGGACGGGAATGCTGCACACTACGGTTATACCCTTCTGGGCTGAAGGAAGCACCTGGAGACGGCCCTGCAGCGCAGACAGCCGGTCCTCCATGGCCGACAGCCCGAAGCCGGGCTGCACGTCCCCGCTGCCGATCCCGTCATCGGAAATGGTCAGGGTGTAGCGGCTGGGGGCATAATCGGCATGAATGCGGATTGATGATGCCTGACCATGACGCTTGGAATTGGTCAGAGCCTCCTGAAGGCAGCGGATCATGGTCAGCTGCGCCTGCCGGGGCAGCTCATAACCCTCGCCGGAGGTAGTCAGATGGATTTCCGTCCCGGTATTCACACCGAAGTCCCTGGCGATCTGATCCAGCTGCGCGGCGAAGCTGCCTTCTTCCTCCGGCGGAGCCATCTGGTGGATATTGCGCCGGACCTCCTCCAGGCCGTTGCGGGCCACCTGCCGGAGTACGTCCAGCTTCTCACGGGCCACAGCGGGATTGACCTCCAGCAGATAAGAGACAGCATCCATACCCATGATAACCGTTGTGAAGGTATGCCCTACCGTATCATGCAGCTCCCGTGACATCCGGTTGCGCTCCTCGGCCACCGTCAGCTTCTCCACCTGGCTGGAGTATTGCTCCAGGACCCGGTTTTGTTCCTGGACCAGCCGGTAGACCCGAAGGTTTTCCTCATATAACTGCTTCACACTGTAATGGGAGTACCAGATTTTATGAATGCCCAGACCCAACCCCAGCAGGATGCCGGAATTGAGGCAAGCGGTAATGGCGGTGGCCAAGTCGAAGCCTTCCGGATAAGCCAGCCATAACAGCAGGATAGGAAGACCCAGCACATACAGGAAAATATTCACCACCAGGATATAGCAGTTGCGGGAATGGAAACCCAGCAGCAAAAGAGCGACTGTAACCAAATTGGTCATTTCCCCGTATTTAAACGTGGCGAATATACTAAGGAGGCCGCTGGTAACCAGCACACTGAACGGCAGCGCCCACAGATGGGTGTACCCCGGGTGCCAGAACAAGAGCGGGGCAAAATAACAGACCACAAGCGCCAGCATATATCCGGCCCGCTCCGGAAATCCGGTCAGCTGCGGAATTGTCGCTACATATAGAAGCCCGATGGCAAGACCGGAGGTGAGCACACCCAGCATCACCCAGTCCAGCCATTGCCAGGCCCTTCTTTCGATCACCATACGCGTATTCTCCCGTACCGTTGCGGGGCTTGCAAGCTCCCGTTTTCTCATTTTTTTGGCTGCAGACCGGACTTTTGTTACGAAAAAGCTGCGAGCTTGTGCATGTTCATCCGGAGGATTGTTTCACCATTGTACTAAATTCCAGCCTAAACCTGAAGTGAGCGCGGTCATGTGACTGGCCTTGGACCTATGTTGGCAAAGGAGACTATGCAAAAAGACGATAACGCGCTATGATAGATGACAGCAATTGGTAAAACCGTTCCACAGCGTGAGATTTTGCCTTCTTGAGATGGATATGCGGTTGCAAGGCAGGCGTGCCGGAGCGGCAGATTAGAGACTGCGACGAAATAAAGTACCGCTAATTTGCGGACAAAACTCCCAAAAACGTGGAGATTTTGTCAGCAAAAGCGGGTACCAATTTTCTCGCAGCTCCTTAGCGGAAACCGGCGCATCCCATCAGGCAATCGAGACACAGGAGGTATACATGAACGAACCCATTGTTACGCTGCAGAATGTCACCAAAAGAATCGGCGGCAAAACGATCATCGATAAATTAAGCTTTCAGGTTCCCCAGGGGGAGGTTTTTGGCTTCCTGGGACCTAACGGAGCGGGCAAAACCACCACCATCCGGATGATGGTGGGGCTGATGTCCTTGTCCGAGGGGGATATTCTCATCGGCGGGCACAGCATCCGTACTGATTTTGAGAAGGCGATCAAGCAGGTAGGGGCCATCGTGGAAAATCCGGAAATGTATAAGTTCCTGTCCGGATGGAACAACCTGGTTCACTATGCCCGAATGGTGCCCGGCATTACCCATCACCGGATTGCAGAGGTGGTCAAGCTGATGGGGCTGGAGAACCGGATCCATGACAAGGTGAAAACCTATTCTCTGGGTATGCGCCAACGGCTGGGCGTAGCCCAAGCGGTGCTCCACAAGCCACGGCTGCTGATTCTCGATGAACCCACCAACGGTCTCGATCCGGCCGGCATCCGCGAGCTGCGGGATTATCTGCGCCAGCTCTCCCGGGAAGAGGGAGTATCGGTTATTGTATCCAGCCACCTCCTCTCGGAGATGGAGCTGATGTGCGACCGGGTGGCCATTATCCAGAACGGGCGTCTGGTGGATGTCCGCACCACCAGGGAGCTGGTTCAGGCGGGAGGGCGCAGCACCGTGGTCTTCGAGGTTTCGGATTCCAAGCTGGCGCATCAGGTGCTGGCCCAGAATGACGGGGCCTACCCGGCGGAGCTCCAGCAGGAGGGTATTGTCCTGCAGCTGGACAGGGAGGAAATCGCAGATGTTACCGCTCTTCTGGTCCATGCCGGAGTGAAGATTTTTGGAATCCACCCGGTCACCACTTCATTGGAGGACAAATTCCTGGAAATGACGGGAAGTGATCAAATTGCTTAGCCTGCTTCAAAATGAAAATATGAAGATTTACCGCCGTCTACGGACATGGATTCTGATCGGCATTCTCGTGGCCATCTCCTGCTCCTTTTCCATTATCAGCAGAATGACGGATGCGGGAACCAATGAGGGTTGGGAGGTCAGGGCCCAGGCCCGGCTGGAATCCAACCAGGCTTATCTGGAGGAGAGCAACCGACTTCCGGTGCTGGCGCAGGAGGAGATCCGGCGCTCCATTGTGCTGGACCAGTACCGTCTGGATCATGATATTCCCCCTTCTGAAAATACCCTATGGGGTATGGTGCTTTCCATGTCCATCCTGATTCAGCTGGTTACGATTTTTACAGTGGTCATTGCAGCGGATATTGTAGCGGGCGAATTCGCCACAGGCACCATCAAGCTGCTGCTGATCCGTCCGGCGGGCCGGGCCAAAATTCTCTTGTCCAAATACATATCGGTGAGTATGTTCTCTCTGCTTTTGCTGGTGGTGCTGTTTGTCTCCTCCTTCCTGGTCAACGGTGTGCTGTACCAGTTCTCGGATATCGGCTCTCCTTACCTCCATGTGGCCAAGGATATGACCGTGCAGGAAAGCAGTATGGTGCTGCACGTGATGAGCACGTACGGGCTGAAATGCATCGAGCTGATCATGATCGTCACCCTGGCCTTTATGATTTCCACCGTATTCCGCAGCAGTTCACTGGCGATCAGCATGTCGCTATTATTTTTATTCCTGGGGCAGGCTATTACCAACTTCGTGAGCTACTGGAGCTGGGGACGGTTCTGGCTGTTCGCCAATACGGACCTTACCCAGTATATCGAGGGCAAGCCGCTGATGGAGGGGATGAACATGACCTTTTCCATTATTGTGCTGGTAGCTTACTTCCTGCTGTTTAACTTCCTCTCTTGGTCCATCTTCCAAAAAAGAGATGTTGCCGCCTGAGGCGACACGCTCCGCCCGCGAAACCATGCTCCAGATAACCGCCTTCCGTTTGCCGGAGGCGGTTTTTTATGGTTTGCTCCTACGGCCTGCGGGGAATACTAAACATCTGGCCTCAATGGGGAAACTCTGTGTGGGAACCGCTTGCCGAACGGAATCGATAGGGAGGGGATAAATTGTTCTGGGTCATCTTTCTGCTGTGCCTGTATCTTCTCCAGACGTTGCTTCTGCTGGTTCTGGAACACCGCCATCCCGCCAAGGCCTTGGCCTGGATGGTCATCCTTCTGGTGCTGCCCGTAGCGGGGCTTGGCCTCTATTATTTCCTTGCCCGGCAATACCGGCATAAGCGGCGGATCAAACAGCTGCCTAAGGGAGCCTGGGAAGGGCTGCACCGGGAGATGGACCGGCTGTCCGATCTGTACCGGCCGGGTTCGGAGGAATCGCGGGAGATCGGGAGGGCGCCGCGGCTCCTGGGGCTGCTGGGGAATCTGCCGGGGGCACCTATTACCCGGGGCAATACGGTGGAATTTTACCATGAGGGCAAGGAGTTTTTTCCTGCGCTCCTGGAAGCTATGGACGGGGCAGAGGACCATATTCATATGGAATATTACATGATCCGGGATGACGGGATCGGCCGGGCGTTCCGGGATATGATGATCAAAAAAGCCCGGGAAGGCGTGGAGGTCCGCCTGTTATACGACGGCATCGGCAGTGTGGGCCTGCCTGAAGAATATGTGGAGCGGCTGGAGGAAGCGGGTGTGGAAACAGGATGTTTCCTGCCGCCATTGGTGGCCTTCCTGGACAAACGGCTGAACTACCGCAACCACCGCAAAATTACGGTGATCGACGGCAAAACCGGCTTTCTCGGAGGTTTCAATATTGGCGACGAATATCTGGGGAAGGATCCGAAGCTGGGCTTTTGGCGGGATACCCATATGCGGGTGGACGGGGATGCGGTGTACCGTCTGCAATACACCTTTCTGCGGGATTGGTTCTTGGTGAAGGGTCAGCTGCCTCAGGGGGCACGGTTTCTGCCCGAGCAGGAAAAGAAGGGCCGGGAGCTTGTGCAGATTCTCAACAGCGGCCCTGACAGCAAGTGGGATGCCATGCTGGAGCTGTATTTTTCCGCAATAGCGGCGGGGGAGCGGAGAGTATGGATGGCCACCCCGTATTTTATTCCCGAGGGAGGCATTCTGCTGGCCTTGAAGACAGCTGCCCTAAGCGGAGCGGATGTGCGGATCATCCTGCCTGCCGTCCCTGATTCACGGGTAGTGTATTGGGCCTCTCTGTCCTATTTGGAGGAGCTCCTGCAGGTGGGGGTGAAGGTTTTTTTGTACCAGGGCGGCTTCATCCATGCCAAGGTATTGATCGTAGATGATAAGCTGGCTACCGTGGGTACAGCGAATATGGATATGCGCAGCTTCTTCAGCAATTTCGAGCAAAATGCAGTGCTATTCGACCGCCATCTGGTGGCCAGGCTGGCAGGCCAATTCCAATTGGATCTGCGCCGGTGCCGGGAGCTGGAGGCTGCTGAATTTAAGGGGATTCCCCGCTGGAAAAAAGTCCGGGAAGGCCTCGCCAGAATCCTGGCTCCGCTGTTCTGACGGTTTACTACAGCTTCTTCAGGAACCGCAGCACCTGGTCTAGGGATTGAGGCGCAAGCTTCTGGATCAGGTCGCCCATCCGGGCCAGCCGAGGGCCGATGGTTAACAGGTTGAACTCCTTCGGGCTGCAATTGGCTTCTACCTCACTCCATAGGAGCGGGGTGGAAAGGGTGGCGTGGGCCTTGGCCCGCGGGGTATAGGGAGCAGATAAGGTTTTGCCGTACCAATGCTGCAGATAATCCACATAAATCCGGTCGCCGCGGTTTTTCTTCAGCCGTTCGATGGTGAACAGGTTGGGGTGGCTCTCCACCAGATACTTCCCCAGAAAATATCCCGCTTCCCGCAACTGGGTGAAGGTATACCGTCCTGGAGGGATAGGGATATAGAGCTGGACCCCTGTGGCTCCGGAGGTTTTAGGGACAGATTGGATGCCCATCCGCTCCAGGGCCTGGCCCGCCAGATAAGCAGCCTCCATAATCCGCGGTTCCTCCTCTAAGCTGGGGTCAATGTCGATAAGCCACTCCGCAGGAAGCTCCGATCCGATTTCGTGCAGGGACGGGTGAAACTCCAGACAGGCCAGATTGCCCAGCCAGACCAGCGTGGGGATGGAGTCCAGCACCACATACCGGATACCCGACAGCTCCGCTGTGGGGACGAAGGACGGCAGGGGCTCAGGGGCATTTTTCTGGTAAAAAAAATCCGGATCCCCGGCCCCGTGCGGATAGCGGATGGTGGTTAAATAGCGGTTCCTCGTATACCTGAGGAGGTATGGAGCCAGCTCAATCAGCTTCTGCAGATAGATCAGCTTGGTGACCCCCATCGCCGGGTACAGTGGTTTGTCCGGATTGGTGATGGTCAGCTCATGGTCTTCGATGGTCACCGTGCCGGTTACGGTTTTGTGCGGCTTTGGCCGTGTGGTGGATGGCGGCATAGGGGCATTCCTCCTGCTTGGGCGTGTGTGCAAACCTCGATTAAGGACATGAAGGACGAAAAGCATGGAAAGAAGCCCTCAAGCGGGTCGGTTAAGTCAAGGAATGGGCAGGGTCACCAGCTTGGAATGGCGGAGAAGACCTGCATCAGTGACCTCCAGCCCCGTCACCCGGCAGCGGAACGGCTGAAGCAGCCAGGCCAGGCTGATCCGCTTCAGGTCAGGGGGCAGGACCGGGAACGGGCCGGGCAGACCGGAGGGAGGCGGAACCCGGACCGGCAGGGCGGAGAGCCGGCGTTTCTGCTGTTCATCCAGCCCCAGGGATACCCTTCCAAAGTAGCTTCCTTCGAAGGCCATAATCAGGCTGGCCAGCCGTCCTTCATTGTACGTAAAGCCGACAATATCCACATCCTCCTGGACGGAGGTTTTTTTCTTCAGCCAGTCCCGGTGCTTCTTCCCTTCCTTGTAGACGCTGTCCAGCCGTTTGGAGATAATCCCCTCCCAGCCCTGGGCCTCCACCCAGCTCCACAATCCGGCCCCATCCGTAAACAAGTCCGTCACAAATAACCGCTCCTGTTTCACGGGAAGAAGCCGCAGCAGCTCTTCGTGCCGCTCCCTGTAAGGACGTCCCCGCCAGTCTTGGCCCCGCGAATAGAGCACATCAAACACGGCATAACGAACCGGCTCCGCGGCTCCCGCCTTGGCGATGGCCGCGGGGTTTCGCAGCCGCTCCCGCTCCAGCACCCTGCGGAAAACCGGCCGCTGCCGCCCCTGGTCGAAGACGAAGGCCTCCCCGTCCAGCAGGCAGGGCTCCTCCAGGGTAGAAAGCAGGGCAGCCAGCTCCGGGTAGGCACTGTTTTTTGGCAATAGCCGACGGGAGAACAGCTCGGCGCTGCCCGGCCGGATGCGGGCCAGGAGGCGTACTCCATCCCACTTAAGCTGGTAGCCCCAGTCCTCTCCCGTGGGGATAATGTCCTCGGATACGGGAATCATGGGCTCTCCCGGAAGAAGAATGGGACTGGCCGTTCCGGCTGTGCCGTCCATCTAGAGGGTCTCCTTGGACGGGCCGTCCTTGGAGGATTTGCGGGGCCGTCCGCGTTTGGGCTTGGCGTCCTCCGTTCCCGTCATCCCCCCTGCTTCAGCCGGGGAGGCTGGCAAACCTGCGGCATTGGCTGCGGCGGGGGCACTTCTTCTGGCAGCCGATGCAGTTCCGGCGGTTTTGGCCGCTGCGGCTCCTCCGGGTTTGGCACCGCTCCGCGCCGCTTCCAGGCTGGCCTCGAGCGCGGACATCAGGTCGATGACATTGGTCCGCTGCTGCTCCGGCGCCACTTGGATTTCCTCGCCAGCCACCTTGCGGGAGATGGCTTCATAGACCGCGCTGCGGTATTCATCGGTATATTTCTCCGGTTCAAATGGGGTAGAGAGCTGATCGATGAGCATTTTGGCCATGGTCAGCTCCTTGTCGTTGACGTTGGCCTGCTCGGGAAGATTGGGCACCTGGCTGATGGGCCGGATTTCATCTGGATAGAAAATGGTTTCCAGCGCCAAACAGCGGTCCACCACACGGATGGCGGCCAGGCTGCTTTTGGAGCGGATGGACACCTTGGCGATGCCGATTTTGCCCGTCTCCGTCAGGGAACGGAGCAGGAGATTGTAGGCGTTGGAGCCGGTATCCGCGGGGGCCAGGTAGTAGGTCTTCTGGAAATAAACCGGGTCGATTTCCCCCAGCTGGACAAAGTCCAGGATCTTGATTTCCTTGCTTTTCTCCCCGCTCAGCTGCTCCAGCTCCTCCTTATCGAAGATGACGAAGCGGCCCGGCTCATGCTCGTAGCCCTTCACGATCTCCTCCCAGGGCACCTCTGTTTCGCAGGTTTGGCATTTGCGCACATACGAAAGCGGGGTGGAGCAGGGCTTGTGGATCATGCGCATGGAAATATCCTTGTCCTCAGTAGCCGAGAACATTTTCACGGGAACATGGACCAGGCCGAAGCTGATGGCCCCCTTCCAGACGGTATGCATGGGAATCCCTCCTGTGTTGTGCGTAGTTGCGGGATGCAAAGTAAGTGTGCCCATAGTCTTTGCTTTAAGGCGGCTGCCCATGCGCCGGGCGGGGGAGGAGAGGGGAGGGGAGAAGAGGAGAAGCTGGGGAGTAAGCATTGGGAAAAGTTGTTGTAAAGTAAAATTACTGGTTGGGAGGGAGGTTGGCGGTTTGCGTGACAAGGGGCCAGACTGGGGGAGGAGGTTGTTTATAGGTAAAGGAAAGAAAGAAGTTTAGGAGGAAGCGCTGGTCTGTAGGGGATAGGTT
>JAEWMH010000167.1 GCA_023393235.1 Bacillota bacterium
AAAGAGATGACATTGGAGCTGCAGCTGCCGGACACCCCCGTATATTGTATGGCGGATTCGCTGGAAACCAACCGTGCCATTAGCAATCTGCTCACCAATGCCATCCGCCATAACCCTCCGGGCAGTCTACTGTCCGTGGGCCTGACAGAGGAACCCGACCGTATTGAGATCCATATCGCCGATAACGGACCTGCCATCCCGGAGGCTATCGCCGGGAATCTGTTCGAGCCTTTTGTTTCCGGCAGCGATTCAAGAAGCGCCAGCAGCGGGATAGGACTGGGGCTTGCCATTGTGAAAAAGGTGATGGAGCAGCATTCGGGTGAGGTTTTCTTATTGGATGCCCCCTCCCCTTATACCAAAAGGTTTGTCTTACGGTTTCCGAAAGATAAGGGCACAGAAAGATAGAGGGATGGATATGTATCGGAGAATGATTCTGAACGATATGCGCCGAAGCAAGCTGACTACCGCGACGGTGACAGCATTTATCCTCATTTCCGCCATGCTGACCGCGTTGGCCGCTTCACTCTCCGCCAACCTGATGGGCGCTATCGACCATATGCTGCTTTCTGCAAAGTCGGTCCATTATATGCAAATGCACACAGGTGGCGTGGATATGGGACAGCTGCGGAGCTTCGCAGACTCCAACAGAACTGTAGAAGATGTTCAGGTGCTGGAGTTCCTCAACCTGGAAGGTGCAGATATTGTCATCGGGGAGGATTCCCTTGCTGGAAGCATACAGGACAACGGCCTTTCCGTGCAGGGGGACAAATTTGACTTCCTGCTTGACCTGAACGGTGAGGTTATCCATCCTGCCAACGGCGAAATGTATGTGCCACTCTACTATAAGGAAGAGGCCGCGTTGGGCGATCCGGTGGTTATCCATGGCGTTTCCTTTACCGTTGCGGGGTATTTACGGGACTCGATCATGAATCCCGCATTGATTAGCTCCAAGCGGTTTCTGGTGAGCCCGGCGGATTTCGAGAAGGTCCGTGTCTTCGGACAGGTCGAAAACCTGATTGAATTCCGGCTGGCCAAGGACGTATCCTTCCCGGCCTTCGAGGCGGCCTATCTGGAAGCAGGGCTTCCGGCCAACGGCCCGCCCCCGATCACGTACACGCAGGTGAAGATGATCAACGGCCTTACGGACGGCATCATGATTGCTGTGCTGGTTCTGATCGGCCTTCTGGTCATCATGGTGGCGTTCTTGTGTATCCGCTTTACGCTGCTGGCCAAAATCGAAGAGGATTACAAGGAAATCGGTGTTCTGAAGGCGATTGGCATACCGTTGCAGCAGATAAAAAAGCTCTACCTTGCAAAATACGGCGTTATTGCGGGGGCGGCGTGTGTACTGGGTTTCCTGGCCTCCCTCCCCCTCCAAACTCCCTTTATGCGGAACATCCGCCTGTACATCGGCGAAGGCGGCAGCCCGTTACCCGGTTTGTTTTGCGGACTTTTGGGAGCGGCAGTCATCTTCGGGATGATTTGGCTGTATGTGAACGGCGTGCTGCGGCGCTTCCGCAGGATATCCCCGGCACAGGCGGTCCGGTTCGGCGCACCTCAAGAGAAATCAAGGTCGGCCAGAGTCCTGCGGATGAGCCGGAACCAGCTTTTATCCCGGAATGTGTTCCTTGGCATCCAGGATGTCCTTGTCCGGAAAAAGCTCTATCTCACCATGCTGATGGTGCTGGTTATTTCCTCCTTCCTGATGATCGTCCCGCAGAATATCAGCAGCACCATCTCGAAGGAAAGCTTCATCACCTCCATGGGAATGGGAATATGCGATGTCAATATCGGGGTGATGCGGACACAGGTGGAGGACGTTCCGGGGAAAGCGGCGGAAATTGCCGGTATGCTGGCGGCGGATCAGAATGTGGAGCGGTACGCTTTGTTCACCGGCCTGATGCTAAACCGGAGGACAGATGACGGAAGGACAGAGCGGCTGCGGGTAACCGTGGGGGATTATGCCGCTTATCCCATCACCTATTCCAAAGGACATGCGCCTCAATCAGAATCGGAGTTGGACCTCTCCGTCCTCAATGCCAAGGATCTTGAGAAAACCATTGGGGATGAAGTGATTCTAATCGTGGACGGTGCTGAAAAACACCTGACAGTATCCGGCATTTATTCGGATGTCACCAACGGGGGACGGACGGCACAGGCCACTTTTGACGCAAAGCATGAAGAGGTTTTGAGTACGGGCATTGCGGTGACCTTCCGTGACCGGCAGAATGTGAAAGCAGCCATATCGCAGTACAGGAAGCAATTCCCCTTCGCCAAGGTTACCGGCATTGACGAAACCATCAGGCAGATGCTTGGCCCTGTGCGGAATGCCATCCAAAAAGCCTCCGTCACCGCCATTGGAGCAACCGCCCTGCTGATCCTGCTGGTTACAATGCTGTTTATGAACATGCTGGTAGCGAAGGAGTGTCATCCCATCGCCATCCTGAAGGCAACGGGCTTCACCGGCATGGATATTCGCAGACAATATCTTACGCGGTCCATCACTGTCCTGGTGCTGGGAGTTACCGTGGGCACCATACTGGCCAATACGCTGGGAGAGCTAGTGGGCACAGCGATTATCTCCTCCTTTGGCGCAGCAGCCTTCCATTTTGCGGTAAACTCCTGGTTTGTCTACCTGGTTTGCCCCCTGCTGATCGTTGCCTGCGTTGTCACCGCCACGATGGTAGGCGTTTCCGGCATTCAGAACGTCAGAATTTCCCAACATCTCAAGGAGGCGTAAGCAGATGAATACCATCCTTTCAGGCAAAAATGTCGTGAAGACCTTTGGCAAGGGGAACGAGCTGGTCAATGCGCTCAATGGAGTAAATGTGGACATTGCCAAGGGAGAGTTTGTTGCCGTGATGGGGCCTTCCGGGTCGGGCAAATCCACCCTGCTTTTCGCGCTCAGCGGCATGGATGGAATTACGGGTGGGTCGGTGAAGCTGGGGGATATCGAGCTGTCGAAGCTTCATGAAAAAGCGCTTGCCAATGTGCGCCGAACCCAAATGGGGTTTATCTTCCAGCAGCCCACTATGCTGAGGAACTTGAATATTCTGGACAATATTATCCTGCCCGCGGCAAGTAAGGGTAAGAAGGATCGGGAGAAGCTCACCCAAAAGGCAGCCGCTCTGATGAAGCAAACCGGGATTGCCGGACTTGAAAACAGAGATACCACCGAGGTTTCGGGCGGCCAGCTCCAGCGGGCCGGCATTTGCCGCGCCCTGATGAATGCCCCGGAAATCCTTTTCGCAGATGAACCTACCGGTGCACTCAACTCCAAATCGGCGGAGGACATTATGAGCTTGCTGGTGGGAATCAACCAAGAAGGCACCGCTATCTTGCTGGTGACCCATGACCCGAAGATCGCAGCCAGGGCCGACCGAGTTTTGTTTACCAAGGACGGAAGCATCGTCTCCGAGCTGCCGCTGGGTAAGTTCAATCCCCGGGATATAGAGGCCCGGGGTGAACAGGTACTCGCCGGTATGGCGGCAGTGGGGATTTAAGTTATTTAACCCCTCCCTGCACCGGGGGGAGCTCCTGATATTCCTTCCGTGCTTTGACCACGTCGATGATCGTATTCGCCAACCCGATCATCGCCTCCCCATCGCGGCTCTTATCGCACTCGCTCCATTAATACCGGTAGCCGCTATGGATCCGTTTCTTCTTTGCCCAGGCTGTTGTAGGAGTAGGTCTCGATAAGAGAGTCACCATATCGAACAAGTCCGCTTCACACAGGGGAAACCCTCCATTATTCGTGCAATGCCTTTCCGTTATTTGACGTTGAAGAAAAGGAAAATGCGTGAAAAAAATTCAACAAAAAAAGGCTCTTCACATAGAGAGCCTTTTCGGTATTCCTATCGAGTCTAGATTATAGCTTGCTTTTATGTTAGCTTTTCTTTTTCCCTCTTCAAGAAATCTCTTATTACTTAAGAATTCCCTTGCGCACGGTTTCGGCAAAAGCCTCCACTACCTCCCGGTCAAACTCGGTACCGGCGTTACGGCACAACTCGTTCAACGCGTCCTCTGGCGACAAGCGGATTTGATTGCCCCGCGGGGAGGTCATGGAATCGTAAGCGTCGGCAACAGCCAGGATCCTGGATGGCAAGGGAATGGCCTCACCGGACAACCCTTTCGGAAACCCTTTGCCATCCATACGTTCGTGGTGGCACAGGATGATCGGTGCCAATGAGGCGTATTCGCTGGCCGACTTCAGAATCCGGTAGCCCCGTTCCGGATGCCGTCTGAATTCCATCCATTCCTCCTCGGTGAGTGGCTCTTCCTGAAACAACACCCTGTCGCTTAGACAAATTTTGCCAATATCATGAACCAAAGCGGCTGCTGCCGTTTCTTGCACCCGCTCCTCGCTCAGTCCCATTGACACTGCTATGGTACGGCTGATCTCACTGACCTGCCGATTATGAGCTTCCTCCGCCGGACTTTTGGCGTATAAGTTGCGGAGAATTCGCCTGACCGTCTCGTTGTGCACCTGGTTGCTGTCACGAAGCTTACGGGTGTACATGGCATTTTCTGCTTCGAGGAACACGTCTGTCATCTTCTGCTCGGCTGAATCCTTGGTTGCGGATCCGAACGAAACGGAAAAAATCATAAATTCGTTCTGCTTCTCTGCAAGTGTCTGCTCCAAATGGCAGATGATCCGCTCTACCTGATCCCGGTCCGTGCGGGGAAGCAGGATCACGAATTCATCTCCTCCAACCCGTGCTATAACATCATCTGCCCGGCAAGCCCCCTGCAATAATGAGGCAATGCGGATCAGCATCTGGTCACCGGTCATATGACCAAAAGCATCATTCGTCAGCTTCAGACCGTTGACATCCGCCAGAATGAAGGAAACGGGAAGATGCTGCTCCGTATCCAGCCGCTGAAGCTCCAGTTCATAGAATCTGCGGTTGTGGAGACCCGTCAGTTGATCATGGTAGCTGAGATACAAAATTTCCCGCTCCGCCCGTTTACGCTCTTCAATATTGCGGGTTACACCGACAATCTCAATTTCACCCGCTGCATTGTAACGGTACTTGGAGGATGTCTCCACCCAGATAGGGTGGCCGTCCCGGTGGAGGTTTTGGATCTCGGCAATGTATGGCTCATCCATGCTGGTCCCGCTCTGAAGAGCCTGAAACCGCTGGGGAAACCGCTGTTTGATTTGCTCCAGGGATTCCCGGGCCACCAGAATGTCCAGATTTGCTTGCATAGCCTCCTCAGGCCGGTAACCAAACAAGGAATAGACAGACGGACTAATGTAAGTGAAGACTCCTTGGGTATAATTAAATACCCAGATGACATCCGAGGCAAAATCAGTGATCAACCGGTATTTCTCCTCACTCGCCTTCAAAGCCAGCTCCGCTTTTTTTTGTTCGGTGATATCGATTACAAAATACTGTATCGCCGGCATTCGATTCCACAAAATCCGTACCCCGTTCATCTCCACCCAAGCTATTTCCCCCGTTTTCTTCACGATCCGGTATTGCTGCTTGCTCTTATTCATTTTGTCGGCCAGCCTTTTCTGGTAATTATGGGCCACGAAGCTCCGATCCTCCGGACAAGCCAGCTCGCCGAACGGCATAAGAAGCAATTCCTTTTCATTAAAGCCTGTAAGGGTTTGCGTCATGGAATTGCAAATTTGGATCCGGTTATCCTGTACCACCAGGATGCTTTCCACAGCATGCTCGAAGATCAGACGGAATTTCTCCTCGCTTTCCCGTAACCTCTCTTCCATTCCTTTTCGCTCCGTAATATCATGGTGGGTGGAGAGGGTGCAGGGTTCGCCCTGGTAATCTATTATCATGGCGCTGCCCATCGCCCACAGCTCCTTGCCCAGCATGGTTTGGAGGTGCATTTCCCAATCCTTGATCAGACCGTACTTTTGGACAGCCTCAACGAAACGAAGCCGATCCTCCGGGTGAAGCCATATGGGCAGGGTTGTCTGGTTAGTAAGATCGGCTTCCTCCAATTCGAAAAGCTTAAAGCCTAACGGGTTTGCGTAACGGATGGTTCCATCCAGTGCAACGATACTGAGTGAAAAGGGGAGATTATCGATGATCCGGTGGAATTGCAGCTCATTCTCCTGCAAAAGCCGCATAAGCCGGGCATGCTCCTCCACCTGCTTCCGTTCCTTGGTCACATCCAGAAAATGGACCACAAAGCAGTACTTCTCCGGTGAATAGACCTGGATGCGGTACCACCGTCCCAGGGCCTCCATATATTCCTCAAATTCGGCAGTCCCCCCCTCCAGAGAAATCGCACCATAAGCCGCGATATAATCGAAGACTTCTTCGTTAATGTTCGGAAGCACCTCGGTCACCCGTTTACCAATGACCGCAGACGTCAATCCGGTTATTTCCTCAAACGCCGGATTAATCCGCAAAAACTCATAATCGCATGGCTTCCCTGCCTCATCGAGAATGATCCGGTGGTAAGCAAAGGCCATAGGTGAATGATCAATCATCGATTCATACGGCAAAGTCTCCATACAATCCCTCTTTCTGTTCCGTTCAATGGTATTAGAACCGCGCCCCCTGTTGGAAAACGGATTCATTTTACAACCATTATGTCATGCCCGTACGTTTTTTGAAAATAGAAAAATTCGATTTCCATATATCCCATCCCAAAATTCCCATCCGTCATAACAATGCTTTGATTTACCCTAAAACGGCAAGACCAGAAATAAAAAAGGCTGCTCAACCGGATATGTTACCGGTACGGGGCAGCCCATTAATAGTTCATCGCCGATCACTGTAATTTGGACGGTATCGCTTCGTGATATACGCCTGACCCTGCTAAACCGTAAAGCTGTCTATAGCCTCCCTTAAATGATTAGAAAGCGAGCTTTGATTTTCCATGTTGTGGGCCGTCTCTTGCAGAACCTGATCAATATGCTCTATGCTTGCTTTTACCTCTTGAATATAACCGGCATTTTGAGATGAGCTTGCCAACACGGAATCAATAACCGCTTCAATTTGGGTTACAGATGCTTTCATCTGATCTGCGGCACTGCTGACTTCCTCCGATATCGTATGTATCTTCAAGGCATCTTCTTGATATTTCTTACCGGCTTGGATTAGTAATTCATAATCTGCCTTGACGTCCTCATTTATATAATCCAGCATATCCTGTGATCCTGCTGCCAGGTTGGCGAACGCATCGCGGACTTGTGTAAGGATGCCGTCCACATGCGCGATTGCTTCTGCTGTGCGGTTTGCCAATACTCTTACCTCTGCCGCAACCACCTCGAAGCCCTTGCCGTACTCCCCTGCCCTCGCTGCCTCAATGGAGGCATTTAATGCAAGAAGCCCTGTTTGTGAGGAAATATCTTTTATATTATCTGAGATTGCATTAATCTCCTCGACAATTTCACCTGCCTGAATAGCTTGCTTCAGCTTGGTTTGTTTTTCGCTATATGTTTCGTTGGCCCTTGCTAAAGAGACGTTTACCTCCTGCTCCATTTGCATCGCTCTGGCCTTCATAGAAACGGATGTCAGAAGAGAAACCTCTACCTTCTGCAGTAAATCTTCGTTTGTACGATTAATATCAGCGAGGGATACTTCCGCCATCTGTGCAGATTGCGTTAATTTTTCCGCGTCCTCGGCAAGAATGGTTGAAGTAGAATGAATGAGATGAATATTAGCCACGGAGTTCCGGCTTGCTTCAAGTGTAGAAAAGCTCAATTTATGTAATTGGTCAGAGGTGTCATCAATCTTAACAATCAGTTTTCTTATATTACCCGAGCTTTTATCAAGGGCTTCGCCCAGGCGGCTGATATCATCACGACCCTCAAGCTGGAGTGTGCCGGCTAAATCCCCTTCGCCCAGCCTATCGGTGTGAAGCAGAACTTTATTTAATCTTTTTAGTATCAATCGATCATAAAGCAGCGCAATAATTAAAACAGAGATCAGAGTACTTAAACCTGATGAGACGTAAAACCCGACATTCCCATCCAGGTAAGTTGTGCTAATCCCTACTTCCCCGAACGCCTCCCTGCTTTTAGTCAACACCAGATTCACAATTTGTCCAATGTTGGTGCTAAGAATCTGGACGAGCATAACCGGAATAATAAACTTGAACTTCATGGAATGGATGGTCCTTTGTTTGATCTCTTCCGTTATTTTCATTGGGTCTCCTTCATGATTGGCTGCCTTTTATTGTTCAATATCATCGATGCTGTACCTTGCCAATACCAATAAGCCAGTTCACCTCGTCTATAATGGTCTCTTCATTCGTATTCATTGTCATTATCATAGCGGGATTATCGAAAACGGATAACGTCCAAAAGGGCATGCCCTTTTGGGCAATTTGGGCTCTTGAAAATTGAGCAAGTAAATTTGATTTCCCTTTGCTATAATAAACAAGGAAATCAGGGAACCATCCGCATCTCAGTCATTTAAGACATTAGGGAGTACGCTATGACACAACAAAAAACAGGCATCAAACCTATCTTTATCACCCGCTATCTGAAGGATAAGAGTTTTCGAGTAAGGTTATCTCTCTATGCAGGAACATGCATCAATCTTGCGTCATGCATATTTCACCTTCTGGCAAGCTTGTTTTATTCATCCATTTGGTTTGGGGCGGTTGCCGTTTATTATATTATTCTCACAGTTATTCGGTTTCTTCTTATTCGAAGCGTGCGGTTCGTCTCCCTTATGGAAATCAAAGATGAGAAGTATGTGCACGAAATTAGGCGATACCGTAATACGGGATTTTTGCTCTTTGGATTGAATTTGGCTATGATAAGTGTGATCGTCCAAATCATTTGGCAAAACAAGGGGTATCACTATCCGGGATTAGTGATATACGCATCTGCCGTGTATGCGTTTTACAGCTTAACCCTTGCCATTATTAATATGGTGAAATACCGCAAAATGGATGAGCCTATTTTCTCCGCTGCCAAAATGCTTAGCTTTTCGGCAGCATTAATGTCTATTCTGACCCTGCAAACCGCAATGATTTCCCGGTTCGGAGAAGATGATTCCTTCCGGCAATTCATGAATATCACTACAGGCACGATAGTCAGTGCACTTGTGTTCATAATGGCCGCTTACATGATTATTCGTGCCAATCGGGCATTGAAAAATCATTACGCTATAGTGGACAATCAGTAGACTGCTTGAAAAAAAGGCGCATTCCGGTGATGGAATGCGCCTTTTTCTATTTTTTCATATGCAATGTATTTGCTGATTTTTTTATTTTTTGGAGTTTTGCATAGCCCAGCATTCCCCCAAAAAGAATGAGCACAACTATACCACCAACTATCGTTAGCAGGACCGAAATTATTTTCTTCCAAATGTTCTCTAAAAGTGTTGTTTTTCCACCTACTCTCATGACCTGTTCCAACAATTGGGGTTGGCCTCCTCTTCTCTATTCTTGTTTTTTATAAGATCGCGTCTGAAATTCAAAGTAACATTGGATTTTCTTTCCTTAACCTCCGATGCTTCTTCTAAGAAGATCCAACCTGAATTTTCATAGTAAAAGATGTAAAGTGGTTTCATGGTGTTACTTACCGTAATCTGGATATATTCATAGCGGGTCCCCTTTACTGTGTGGTCCATTCCTTATGCTCCTCTCCAACCTTCGCTCCCGGATAGCTTAAAAATCAGCAGACTCCTTTAGCACCTTTAACTCGATTGGCCGATTGCTGTGGGGCTTGTCGTACTCCTTCATAATGGCCTCTCCTTCAATGTCAAAATTCGGAAGGAGCTTATCGAGCCATTTCGGGAAATACCAGGCTGACTTTCCCATCAATGTCATAACAGCCGGCACAATTGCCAACCGCACGACAAAGGCATCAAGTAAAACGCCAGCGGCAAGGGTTAAGCCCATCTGCTTAATGATGGGATCGTGCGAAAAGATAAATCCGGAGAACACGGCAATCATAATAAGGCCTGCCGCGGTTACAACCGTTCCATTTTCCTTCAGACCGGCCAGAACGGCTTTTTTGGCGTCGCCTGTATGAGCATATTCCTCTCTCATCCTGCTTACCAGGAATACTTCATAGTCCATGGATAACCCGAACAAAATACCGATGGCGAGAACAGGCAGCAAGAACAATACCGCGCTCGAACCAGGGAAACCGAACAGATCCAGGAAATGGCCGTCTTGCACAACAAAGACCGTAAAGCCCAGGGTAGCACCGATGGAAAGTACGAACCCCAGTACTGCTTTTAATGGTACAAGGATGGAACGGAACACAACCATCATAAGCACAAAGGCAAAGACAACAATCAGAATGGCAAATACCGGCAAGGCACCCATGATTTGATCTGATACATCAATGTTCACAGCAGTAGCTCCTGTTACCATTAAAGCCATGTTGTTCTCGTCGGAAAGATCTCTGATTTCTTTAACCAGTTCCTTGGTTTCCGGTGCATTAGGACCATCTTCGGGGGTTACACTTAATAAGAATAATTCACCCTTCTGGTTTGGCATGGCGGGAGAAGCCTTAACCACATGATCCAACTCATTCAACTTCTTGGACAGAGCTGCTAATTTATCAGGGGATGCATTTTGTTCATTCGCCGGATCCGCAATGACAACTAGCGTTGAATGGAACCCTTCTCCATAAGCCTCGGTTAACAAATCATAACCTTGCCGTTCCGCCGTTTCATACGGCTTGTTGCCGCCATCAGGAAGTCCCAGGTTCAGATGAAAGAATGGAACCATCATAACTGTTAACGCCACAATACCCACTACTGACACGATAAGCGGCCGCTTCGTAACAAAGCTGCCCCATTTATTCGTACCGCTTTTCTTGTCTGCACGGGTTAGCTTAACCAATAACCGGTTGCTCTTCTCCGGCTTCATCCTATGTCCCATTAATCCCAGGATAGCCGGCACAACTACAATGGCCACGATAATCGATAATAGAACCACTACTGCAGTTGCAACCCCCATCACTGTCATAAACGGTATCTGAACAACCATAAGTCCCAATAATGCGATGATGACAGTAATACCTGCGAACACAACGGCATTCCCGGCGGTACCGTTGGCAATGGCGATGGATTCCTGAACGGTATACCCTTTTTTCAATTGCTGCTTGAACCGTGAGAAAATAAATAAGGAATAGTCAATGCCTACTGCCAGGCCCAGCATTGCGGCCAGAGTAAGGGATATGGACGGAATATCAAAGTAATTCGTACCAACCAAAATCAGCAGAACACCCGTTCCAACCCCGATCAGCGCGATCAGGATCGGCATTCCGGCTACTAGCAGAGAAACAAACGTAAGCGTCAATATGACATAGGCTAAAGAAACACCCAATATCTCGCCGGGGCCACCTCCTGCTTCGGTTTTCTCAAATTCTACCGTTCCTCCTAAACCGGTCTGCATGCCTTTATCTTGTAGAATACTCAAACTCTCTTCCACCAGATCTTTGGATGCTTGACTCACTTCAGCCGCCGGCGAATGATAGGTAATGACTGCATAACCAATTTGCTTATCCGGATTAATATTAGCCAGTTTATCAGGAGTTGCAACAGAGTTAACCGCCGGGTCCTCTTTAATCTTCGCGAGCATTTCTGTAACAACAGCTTTATTCTCTTCTGCGTCCAAGGTTTCATTGGGTGGTGCCTTCATCACGATGTATGCTTGACCAGCTTGTTTGCCCCCCGTAAATTCTTCCTCTAAAACCTTTAGGGCTTTCTCTGATTCCGTACCCGGTATGGATACGTCCTCTGTAAATGCGGTACCCATATTCATAATAACACCACCTAATACAGCCATAAGCAGAATGAAGGTCAAGATGACCTTCTTGCTATTGGATCCTGCCCATTTTCCCAGATGAAATAAAAATTTCGACATGGTCCGAACTCCTCCCGATTCCTATCTTTTCTCTTGATGTGATTATCATACCGCAAATACCAAAGCTTGAACTCGTACGTACGGGCATGCCCTTTTGGGCAAAAGGGGCAAAAAAACTTCCTGTGACCGTGTTTCCCACTTTAATTGACTCTGCCTGGGTTTATAGCTCTCATGACGGAGTTGCGCACCCAAGCAAACATATTTTGGACCGGCCACATATAGATTTCAACTGCCTTAAAATGAAAAGAGCCTCCCGTAGGAAGCTCCAATTAAAATAAATAGAATTAGACCAGAAATGGTTTAGCTTTTTTCTGCAGAGCCCACAGATACATCTTTAACCCGTATATTAAATGTATATCTCCTCAATCTCAAGAAAATTCTGGTTTGATAAATCAACAAAATCAGTTCCAATTTGCACTAATGGATGAAAATAATCAAACGGGTTAATTCTTATAATAATTCCAACTTGACCATTACTAAACAACGCTTTTTTCCCTAAGAAGCTAGGAAGCATATTTTCGATAAATCTTTGAGTAATCTGCGCATCTAATCCTGTAAAGCTAATACTATGAATTTCTTTAAGAACAGAAAAAAGATCTCTTTTCTTCTGATAAACTCTTGTGGTAATCATTGCACTATAAATATCTGCTATGGCCACAATTTTAGCAATTGGATGTATCTCCGAATCTAATAAACCAAAGGGATACCCACTTCCATCCAATCTTTCGTGATGTTGTAGAGCGGTTGATGCAAAGTCTTCATTTCCGATATTACTTCTTATAATTTCGCATCCCAAAATAGTGTGCTTTTTTATTTGGTTGTATTCATTTTCGTTCAATTTAGAGGGCTTGTTCAACAACTCATTATTAATATTGGATTTACCAATATCATGGAGATAGCCTGCCTTTCCAATATATATGGCCTCTTCTTCAGACATATTTATCCATTTGGCAATATAGTAAGAAATCATCCCAACATGTACACAGTGAAGATATGTGTAATTATCTTTATTATTCAGCATCAAAAGTAATGCTACAATATCCTTCTCAGCTTTAATAGATTCAATAAATGGAATAAATCCTTCGGATATTTCATACTCACTAAACTTTTTTTTGTGTTGGACTCTCTCAAAAATCGTTTTTATTTTTTCTATTGAGGATTCAAAATGATAAAAGTTTTGTTCTATCGTCTTCTTCCAAGACTCCTCCTTTTTTTCATGAACCTCTATATAATCGATATTATGCTTGATCAACATACTCAACACTTCCGAATTTACAATTGTTCCTGATGCTAGCACATGAAGCCCATATGAGTTGAAAACATCTTGTGCGATAATATGTCCGTTTGTTAATTCAGAAATATAGAGATTCATAAAATAAAATTTCCTCTTTTCTCATCATTAAAAAATAAATATTAGTATCTTCGCATCTTTTTAAGTTTTACTTTTATTCGTTTTAAGGCATTATCTACGGACTTATAGTTAATACCAACAACTCCTGCTACCTCGTTATAAGAAAAACCGTTAAGATAATACTTCAGCACCTTCTTTTCAATATCCGTAAAAACGAGTAAGATTCTCTGATTATATAAATCCTCAAACTGCTCCATTATTATTTCTTCCGGCGTCGGACTATTTGCAGGAATCAAATCAATTATATTGAATCCTTTTTCTTCTCGGCATGATTGAAAAAGGGATAGAGATTTATTGAATAATTCATGTTTTTTTCTCGTTGCCTTTTTAACGGCATTTATAATATGGCTTTGAATATTCACTTTTGCATAAGATCTAAACATCGATCCTCCATCTATTTTGTATTTATTTATCGCTTCAAGAAGACCTATACATCCCTCTTGCCATAAATCATCATATTGAAGGCCTGGAGCATAGTACTTTTTGGAGTAGTATTTAATCATCGGGGCAAATAATTCAAGGATATTTTCAAAAACATATGTATCTCCTTTTTGATACATTTTAACTAAATCAACATCTTGAGAATAAACATTAAGCTTTGTCTGTGCTTGATTCAAATTAAATCACCCCGCACATTTTTTTCATCGAAGACACCCTGAATTATTAATTTTTTGTTAACAGGTGTCTTTTGCTGAAAGTTTAACACTCATTATTTTTGGTTTCAAGAGGGGGGTTAAGCTTGTAAAGATATTTTTTTCATGGAAATGAAGTATAATATCGAAATTTGTCACATTTATAATCAAAAACTCACTTTTTTGTATTGATACTTAGGGTATAATAGTTCTACAATCACATTTTTCTTCTCCCTAACGAACGTTAGTTAGGTTGAATCTTCGAGGTGAAATATGACCGCAGCCAATATTAAAAACTTCAGCTTTAAAGCTGTTTGCACTTAATGGATATGAAGCAACAACTATGCGGGATATTGCTTCTGACTGTGGATTAAGAGCTCCCTCGATTTATTCGCATTTCGAAAGCAAAAGTGCACTTTTTCTTGAACTCGTCTCTGATTTGTTTATAAATTTAAACTGGGAAATACAAGAAAGTACAATAACGGATGAAGTTAATCTGGAGAAAGTGCTTTTCGATGTTTTTTGTGGATATTATCATTACTTTTCTTCACATGATTTGGAGTTGAAGTTTTGGCAACGGATACGTTTTTTACCTCCTGTTGGCTTAGAATCTGCCTATAATACTAATCATATTGGCCGTAGAGAACCACTCCTTGGGTTATACATAGAATTATTCACAAAAGCTATAGAAAAGGGACAAATCCCTAACAAAAGAATTGAAATGATGGTGATGACTTATTTTGCTTTTGTTAGTGGGTATGTGGACTCATTAATAATTGTTCCTCTTAAACTAACCGATGATTTGCTTAAGTGTGCATTCAATATATACTGGAAGGGCATCTCAGAAAACTAATGCTTCTTTACTAAAGGAGCTAATTCCTCCGCTCCATGAAGGCTATACAATTATTAGTTCTCCACTTCCCTCTTTACATCGAATCCTTTGGCTTTCACGGCCTCGCAGACTTCACCCGAATGCTTGTGTAGGTATGCTTTGGATTCCAAATAACGTCTTCAGGCTTACCTTCCTCCACTATAAAGCTTTTATATGAAATCGGAATCCTTGTTCTCATAGCTAATGTTATATGCTGTTTTACCGCCGATAGCCTCAACTCCCCACTGACCGTGTAGACACCTACACGATTTCCTGTCGCATGATTCAGGTTATTTCCCAATTCCTCAGCCATTTCTCCGAAATATAACTCATTTCCAGTCCCATACCAGATCAAGCAATGCGGAACGAAGGCGTTCTTTCACAATGATTTCAATATCCGCAAATCGAATGATTTGCGCATCCGCTTCTTTTTCTCCCCATTATGGGCCTGATCGATTCCTACGGAATACCGTCCTGATCCGTGCAATAACCTCACGAAGGTCAAGCGGCTTTGCGATATAATCATCCGCTCCAAATTCAAGACCAAGAACTTTATCGGTAATATCTGATTTTGCGGTAATCATAAAGATGGGAATGTTGTGTGAAAGCCCTCCATGGAGAGTCCATATGAGAGTAGGTCCGCTATTGGTTCATCGTCTTCGATTATAAGAATCTTTGCGTTGTGCACTATGATCCCGCCTCTTATATTCCTCATGTCCTAAACTTTCACCTTTACAATCTGACGATCGTCAGATAAAATTGTGCTATTATCATTTACAGCAGGAGGCATCTATGAACACAAACGCAATACCAGCACCAAAACTTTGGAGCAGACCATTTATTTTTATCATGTTTGCAAATGCCATTATGTTTATGGCTTTTGAGATGCTTCTTCCTACTCTGCCTTTATTTGTTTCACACATAGGAGGAAATGTTTCACTCATTGGCATAGTCACCGGCATTTTTATGTTTTCCGCTATTCTTATCCGCCCCTTCACAGCAGCGCTTGCCGCGAGAATGAATAAGAAGTACCTGCTGCTAATTGGCGTAGCCATATGTGCAGTGATGACAGGCGCGTATTATCTAGCCCCGAACATAGGAACGATTCTGGTATTCCGGGTGCTGCACGGACTGGGCTTCGGACTTGCCACCACTTTTTTCGCCACCATTGTGACCGAGAATATTCCTATGAATCGTATGGGTGAGGGGATGGGCTATTTTGGCGTAGGTGAGACGGTGGCCATTTCTATGGGTCCTTTAATGGGAACTTCAATCCAGTTAAAATTCGGATATGAAGGGGTGTTTTGGGGCGGGATGACCATTATTTTGCTGGCACTTCTGCTTATTGTCTTCGTCTCCCGGAAACCCCAGAAGGTTCATTGTGACAATCCATCTCATGTTCCGGTAAAACTGCTGGAAAAGAAGGTGCTTTTCCCCTCCCTGCTCACTATGCTTGTTGGTGTTGCAGCAGGATCGATCATGTCTTTTGTGGCTTTGTATGCGTTGGAAAAAAGCATTAGTACGGTAGCTTGGTTTTTCTTTGTGGTGGCTGTGGCCAGTTTTGCCGTCCGCCTTGTATCGGGAAGACTGTTTGACCGGCATGGACCCGGGGTGGTCCTGATCCCCTCCGCATTGCTGATGATGGCCGGGCTTTGGGTGCTGACAATAGCGGGCACAAACATGGTGTTTCTGATTGCGGCTGCCCTTTACGGCTGTGGCTTTGGCGCAATTTTTCCATGCCTGCAAACGTGGTGTGTGAATCTGGTTGAAGAACATGAGCGTGAGCATGCAATGGCCTCCTTCTTCAATTTTTTTGATCTGGGGATCGGTGGAGGAGCCATGATCCTCGGCATCATTGCATCCGTATTTTCCTACCAAATGTTATATGATATTGCTATAGTCGTTGTAGGATTGAGTTTGGTGCTCTATCTGGCTTATGCAACCAAAAAACGCCATTTATAAGAAAGGAGCTGTACGATGAGCAAAGACAGGATAAAGGAAACAGCGGTCCGGCATTTTAATCTATACGGTTACGAAGGCGTCCGAATGGCCCAAATTGCAGAGGATGCGGGGATACGAAAGCAATCGCTCTCTTATCATTACCCTTCCAAAAAAGAGCTGTTGTTGGAATTGTTCAGGGAGACACTGGATGCAGAAATCTCCTTTGTGCAAAACTATTTTGCATCGCGAACAGGCGCGGCATGGGATGAGCTGCTGCATCAATTTTTAATCGAGCATAAGAACCGGTTTGTGAACAGCCCCAATACTCATTTTATGTTTAAAATTTCGTTCTTCACCGTGGCGGAGATTCATGACTCCATATTGGCGGGCTTCCGTAGCTATCTGGATTCATTGAGAAGCGAGGTAACCCGAGTGTTTGCCGAATCGGGTGCTGCGAGAATGACTCCCGAGGAGTGTACAGTAGCTTATATGACCCTCATGGATGGGTTGGATGTGCAATTAGTATATGAAACTGTCCAGCTGTACGAGCAAGCACTAAGGATTGGCTGGAAATCATTACTCTATGGAATCAGTACGGCTCAGTAATTTACTACAAATATTCATTCGGAAAGGCAGGCTATTATAATGAGAATCGCAGTAATTGGAGCAGCGGGAATTGCAGGACGTGCCATTTATAAGGAGGCACTTAAGCGTGGACATGATGTGGTGGGAATCGTGCGAAATGCGGATCGTGCTAAGGAGGTTTTGGGAAGCGAGGCTTGTTTGGTGGTTAAAGACGCGTTCGAGCTTCTGCCAAGCGATCTGGCAGGGTTCCAGGTCGTGGTCAATGCATTTGCAACGGAGCCGGCAACGGCCTATCTCCATATTGATCTCACCGCGAAATTAATCGCACAGTTCCGTGAAACATCAGAGCCGCGTCTATTCTTTATTTTAGGAGCAGGCAGTTTGCTGGATGAAAACGAACGCCCTTTCGTGGAAACATTAAAGAATGTACCCGAAGCTGAAGAGTGGATTTCTATCCCGGTTAACCAATATAAGCAATTGGAATTCCTGCGTAACGTGGACAATGTAAATTGGGTAGGAGTTTCTCCGTCAGCCGAATTTCTTGAAGGAGAAAGCAGTAAGCCGGTTATTGGCAAAGACCATCTTCTGACTGCAGCTGACGGCCAATCGCATACAACAAACGGCACACTCGCTACTGCCATCCTTGACGAAATTAAACATCCAAAGGTGATTAAAAGCCGGTTTACTGTATCCGATTAAATTAATAATATTAACTGCTATACTAAAATCCAAAATTGATTTATTATCATAAAAGGCGCAGTCCAATAAGCCCTGAAGTACCACTTATAACAATGAATCTTGGACCTCATGCTGCGCAACAGATCACCAGGTCCCTCACAAATAGGCCAGGGATTTATTGGTATCCCTGGCCTCCTCATACATTTTTTATATAATGACCATAGTTGAAGGGAAGACGTCTCGAATTTACAGCTGTTCCAGCAGCCGCATCTCCATCGTGAGACGTCTTTTTCTTTGCTCCTTTATGCTGTTCTGGTCATTATATCAGTCCCCGTCAACCTCCGGGCGATTTCGCTCAGCAAAACAATCAATCTTTTGAAATGAATCTTTTTATGAAAGAGTTTCTAATTGAAATAATGATTATTTCAGGAACTAAGACAATAATTACAAATTGTATGAAAATTAGTGGTAATGATGAACTAAAAACAACTGCGGATTGACTCTCTCTATTCACTTCAATCAAAAAGTACCATAAAGGAACCGAAACAACCCACATGATCAATGTTGAAATCATTAAGCATCGAGCATTTTTCCATAAAAAACAAAATAGAAGGGATATAGCCATTGGTAAAATCCATGTGTCAATCTCTTTTCGGAAGCTCAATAGTACGAAAATGAGCAAAGGATATAGGAATGAGATAGTTAATTGAAGCCCCTTATTTGAATATAAACTCATAAATAGCTCCCTTCACAGAACTAGTTTTAAATAAGAATATCACACTATATTGTATATCATGTAAATCCAGTACATGGTAATTGAGGGAGATCAGACGGCATTTATAGTTACACAAGTAGGCATGATCCGGGTGAAACTATCAGAATATATAGACCCATTCATAATTAGGGTATAAAAGCAACAGAATGGGCAAAAAATGATTATGCAAGTATTTGAACATATCGTATTCCATGGAATTCATGGGATACTTTCAATTAGGTAGCTTAGATCCGAAAGTTTCGGAATCGGGCCGAGTAAAAGTCGACATTTTTTCTCCATGGATTCACTCAATAATAAATCCAGCGACAGCACAAAATACATGTCCTAACGCAATCACAGATGAAAGTCACCTGCTTTCCTTCAGCAAAATTCGCTTTGTAGAACGGTTTTCAATAATTCACTTAAATTGCAGAAACTTGTTTTCTCTCGGAGACTGTTCCTTCCAAATAATTAATGATACACGCAAACCCGCGCGGCTCAGTTTTGGTTGTTACAGAATTCATTAGGATCTGGTGTTCACTACGGCTATAACGATGGTTTTGTTGCAGAATTTAATAGAAAAAATTTGAGTAAAAAAACACTGCTTATTCATCGGGTGTATAAATATGCATCAACTTATCTAACCGCCCTGGATGAACCGCTTCTCCCTGCGGGGGCTGAAGAAGGTACATACCGAGTTTGGGTGTCGGGTGAAAATAAAGTTATAGACCGAGAAAATAAATTATTAGACTGACCATGCTCCATTAAGCTAGCGGGCAGCATAGTTTAGAAAACAGCCCAAAGAACCAAAACTGTCTCCCTTATCACACACAAAAATTTTTCGCAAGGATGCTTCTGTGTCGTACGCCGCGCTGCAAATCGAAATCAATTGCCCTTGTACATCACGCGATCAGTGTAAATTAACACAAAATTTTATTGATTTACACTTCGCGGGGAATCCTGTTATTTGTGGAATTCATTGTATTCGGGAAGGGGCCGGGAAACATGCATCATTTATACACGCATAACGATTTGGACGGCATCGGCTGAGGGATTATTGCGCGCTGCGCGTTTGGAGATAAGGTGGACATCCGCTATAATTCCGTGCAAAGCCTGAATCCGCATGTGGAGCGGTATTTGGAGACATACCGTGTCAAGCCGAAGAAAGGTGGCATGTTGTTTATTACGGACTTGTCCGTGAATGAAGAAAATGAACGCCGGATCGATCGGCATCTCCGGGACGGAGGGAAGGTGCGGCTGCTGGATCATCACAAAACGGCACTGCACTTAAACCGCCATTCATGGGCCAAGATCCAGGACGCGTATGATGATGGAAGATTATGTTCCGCCACATCCCTGTTCTATGAATATTTGGTGCAACACCGGCTGCTGAAGCCGAGCCCTGCGTTGGACGAGTTCGTCGAGCTCGTTCGGCAGTACGATACTTGGGAGTGGGAACGGTACGAGAATGAGAAGGTCAAGCAGCTGAACGACTTGTTTTTTCTGATGTCGGTGGATGACTTCGAAGACCGGATGGTGGAGCGACTGCAGCAGAAACTAACGGAATTTTCTTTTACCGAATTTGAGGAACGGCTACTTGAGGTCGAGGAAGGCAAGATTGAGCGGTACGTTCGTCGAAAACGGAGAGAGCTAGTACAGACGTTCATTGAAAAGCGGTGCGTCGGCATTGTTTATGCGGAGTCTTACCATTCAGAGCTTTCGCATGAGCTGGGTCGATATTATCCGCATTTGGATTATATCTCGATTTTGAACGTCGGAGGGAAAAAGCTCAGCCTGCGGACGATCCATGACGACGTGGACGTGTCGGAGATCGCGGCACGGTTCGGAGGTGGCGGCCATGCTAAGGCAGCGGGCTGCCCGCTCACGGAGGAGGTCTTTCAGCTGTATTCAGCGGAGCCGTTCTTCATCGAACCGATGCGGGCAGATGCTACCAACAATGAGTACAATACGAAAAGTTCCCGCTACGGCGTGCTTTACGAAAATCGCCGGGACGACCAGTTGTTTATGTTTCCTGCAGAGGACCGATGGCATATCGATATGAACGGGGAAACGCTGGAGCCGTCATTCGATTCGTTCGAAGAGGCCGAGCGCCATGTGAAGCGGTATTATGCGGCTTGGCTTGTGCGAGACGACGCTTTCGTGCAATATCTGATGCGCCACGCGGCAAAGCGTTAGCAGTGCACAGAGATAATCCAAACCCGTCAATTAGGGAAAATAAATAGATAGCTTGTTCTCCTTTATTACGCAAACGGGTACGTTAGTTTAACAAGAACAGTGGCAGTCCAGGACTTTATTTATCAAGTCTTGGTCTGCTCTTGCTTTATTTAATGGATCAGTCTAAAACTTAATTTTTAAATGCTGACGATTCTTCATTTCAAAACCGACGTTAGATCAATGACTCCAGTCTAATACTTTATCTTCTTAGAACATTGGGATCGTAGCGTTAGCTCACAATGTCCTGAAGGTAGCAGGTATCCGCCTGACTCCCCTGCTGCACACACAGACGCACAAAAAAAGTTGGACGGAAAACATGACGTTTTTCCGCCCAACTTTTTTATTTTGGGGCTTATTGGACAGCCCCGACTTTTAATAGGCGCAAAAAGCAACCCGATTTTTAATATTTTCGCGTCCTTTCAGAAACGCCATCCTTTTCTCCGACACCTGATTGGGGAGTAACGGAACTAAATAACTTCATTGACCATCAATTTGGACTGATATCTACCTCACCATCCAAACTGCAGTGGGATTTGGCGTTGCTTCCTCATCTTTTATCTGTATGTAAAGTTTAAAGTTTTTGACATCCTTCGGCTCTCATGTCTGAGGGAGGATTGTTAGTATTTTATATAGTTTTAAAATAGTATTCTTACAAAATTATGCGATCGCCGCTTCGCCTATTGATATGTACTCTACCTCACTCTTATACTTTTTCAACTCTGCTTGTATTTGGTTAATATGAGAGTCATGTATCATCTTTTTTTGGGTGTCCGAGTAATAAACCAAAGGAATTTTCAAAACCTCTCTTAAATTATGAAGATGTTGAATACTAATTTTATATATTTCAATTAAGTCATCGATGTAGAGATAATTTTAAATAGTGATTATTCAATTCGCGCCTATATGTTTTCAATAAAACTTCTTTTATTCGTCGATTCCTCAATCGATAAATCAATGGAGGAATCGGTGTATTAGCGTATCCTCCCCCCTGATTTTGATTGAAAAACAATCTGTATACTCTACAACAAGATAAGATAACCATTTCGTTAATTTAAGCTGTTCTTCCTGATTCAAATAATGTTTTAAACTCGGAGAGTCCAAAGGTTTGAATGTTCCATCTTCCAAAATATATTGGATCCCACCATCAACTTTTTCCGAATATGCATTCTTCAATGTCTTCCCACATCGAGTACAAAGCCCCTTCGTGACATCTTCAATTCGTAACTTAGCTGAACAATTTAAGCAATCTTCTATAAGGAATACCTTATGCCGCGGACAAAAAGTAAAATGACTCAGACACCAATGTGCACGATGATAACTTTGTTCCAATAAACACATCGTACAAAATCGTGATGAAAAACAATTCTTCCATCCCGGAAGGGTCAAACCCTTTTGAAACCATTGATATAGAACTAAATGTTGGTAAGAAATTTCCTTCCGCATAGATTTCAAATTTTTCATCCTTCTAAATACAAAAAGGCCAGGCGCAATTTTACTTAGCCTGACCTAGTTGTATATTAATTCGTAATCTTGCATTAATCTTGATTTCTATCGAATAATGAAACAAACCGTCTAACGAATTATGGTACAGTTCTAATTAATTATGGAATTTCACAGTAAATTTATCCTGTACTCTATTCCATTAAATCAACTACACCTACTATACCCGCAGCTGGTACAGGTTTTGCACCCGTCCGACGGGATCAGTGAGGCGCTGCCGCAGCTGGGGCAGATGTCCTTGCTGACGGTGCCCAGGTCCAGGCTGCTGTGGCCGTGACCGTGGCCGCTGTGGGCGTCGTGGCCATGATCCGCTGCCGCGGGAGCGTGGCTGTGGGCGGCGGCTTCGGCTGCTGCGGTGACATAGGCTGCGCTGTTATGCGCGGCGGAGGCAGCGTTGGCCTGCACGTGCATTTCCAGCGACTTGGCAACGGCGTCGGCGATGGACTCCACTCTGTTGGCGCCGAAGCCGATGGCGCCGGAACCACCGATGCCCTTCAAGTGTTTGATCAGCAGGGCTTCCTTGTTGCCATGATTGCCGTAGCGCAGGAACAGGGAGCATACCCGGCCCAGGGCCTCGGACATGGCGAACACGTCGGAGCCTGCTTTGCCTACGTTCAGGAAGATTTCGCTGGGGATACCGTCCAGATCATTGATAGTGATATAGGCCATCCCGAAGGGAGTGTTCACCTTATAGGTTGCGCCGCGGAGCACCTGCGGACGGCGTTTGTATTGATTGTCGAAAACCTGCTCGGTTTTCTTGTCCACGTTGACCGCAAGGGCTGAGCCAATCGCTTCAAAAGACTCATTTTCCACTTCCGCTTGCTCCGGCTTCACTTCTTCTGCAACCGGCTCCGCTTCCTTCTTGTCTTCCTTCTTCTCGGTGGACAATACCTGCACGTCGCGGCTGCCGTCCCGGTAGATGGTGACACCCTTACAGCCTAAATCGAAGGCCAGCTCATACAAGCGTTCGGTTTCTTCCACCGTAAAGTCGGCAGGGCAGTTGGCGGTTTTGGAGATGGAGCTGTCCACCCAACGCTGGATGGCTGCTTGTGCCCGGATATGGTCCTCTGCGGACAAATTCATCGCGGTGACGAAATAATCCGGCAGCTCCTCCCCGGGATGGGCGTCCTTCCACTCTTGTGCGATCGGCACCAGCTGCTTGTCGAAGCCTAGACGGCTTTGGCGGAAATATTCAAAGGCGAAATACGGCTCGATCCCGGTGGAGGTACCCACCATGGTTCCGGTGCTGCCCGTAGGCGCCTGGGTAATCACGGTTACATTGCGCATGCCCTTAGCCTGGATAGCGGCTCCCACTTCAGGGAAGGCCTCCAGCATATTTTTCATAAAGCCGCTTTGCAAATATTTCTCCGCATCGAACTTCTTGAAGCTGCCCTTCTCCTCTGCAATCTCCGCAGATGCCAGATAGGCCTCCTTGGCCATAAAGCCATAAAGCTTGTCCAGGAATTCCAGAGATTCGGGGCTGCCGTAACGGATCTCCAGCTTGATCATCAGCTCGGCCAGACCCATGGAGCCCATGCCCACCCGGCGCTCGTTCAGCTGGTTCTCCTTATTTTCCTCGAAATGGTAAGGAGTCTTGTCAATCACATTGTCCAGGAAACGGGCGGAATAGCGCACCACCCGGCCCAGCTCCTCCCATGCCACATCATGCTTCTCGGCATCGTAGAAACGGGACAGATTCACAGCGGACAGGTTGCATACGCCCCAAGCCGGCAGACCTTGCTCGCCGCAGGGGTTGGTGCAGATGATGGGGTTGAAATACCAGCTGTTGGACATCTGGTTGTAATATTCCATGAACACCACGCCGGGTTCGGCGGATTTCCAGGCGGATTCGATAATGGTATGCCAGACGTCACGGGCTCTGACGGTTTTGTAAACCTTAACGGCCTTGCCCTTGGCTTTCCACTCGTCCAGATCGCCGTTCCATACGGCATCATATTCGCTGTCGGAGGTATCCGGGAATACCAGCTCCCAGTCTAGATCCTCCTTCACCGCCTTCATAAAACCGTTGCTGACGCACACGGAGAGGTTGGCGTTGGTGATTTGGTTCATGGTTTGTTTAACGGTGATAAAGTCCATCACGTCCGGATGCCAATCATTCATCATCAGCATCAGGGCACCGCGACGGCTGCCGCCCTGCTCGATAAGACCGGTGGTGTAGCTGAACAGACCGCCCCAAGATACTGCGCCTGACGAGGAGCCGCTTACGCCACGGACAATCGACCGGCGGGGACGCAGAGAGGACAGATTAATGCCGACTCCGCCGCCACGGGACATAATCTCCGTCATTTCGGACAGGGTGGACATAATACCGCCACGGCTGTCATGGGGAGACGGAACCACGTAACAGTTGAACAGGGTCAGCTCATCGCTGGCATCCGCACCTGCGGCGATCCGTCCGCCGGGCACCAGCTTCCAGTCATCCAGTATGTAGCGGAATTTCTCGGTCCATTCCTGGCGTTTCTCAGGTGTGGCTTCCACCGACGCCATGGCTTTGGCCAGACGGTCCCACAGCTCCTCGGGGCTCTGCTCCTTGGTCAACGTCAGCTTTTCGATGGAGGATTCCACCATTTCCCCGCTGCGCAGCTTAATGGTGACCTGTTTGCCGTTCCGGGCCACTACTGTCCCCACTTCCTTGGCGGGGAACTTCGGATCGTCCTTGGTCAGCACCAAAACCGCATCCCCTACCTTGGTATTGTTGGTGTCGGGGTCCTTCATTGCATAGCGATCCAAAAATATTTTTTCGCTAAGCCCCTCCAATTTCGATTGCTTCAGTTGCATGGTTTCCACATGAACACCCTCCCGGATAGGTTTATTTCGACTTGACAAAACATCTGGAATATGTTCTATAAAGAGGCAGAACGTTCAAGATATAGTGCGAGAAGTCCATTATACACCACTATATGTAGTGATTCTAATAAAATAAAGACGAAATTGGCGATTCTGTGCCGACAGGCCGGGAAGAAGCTTTTATTTTCTCGGTCTGGCTCACTTTTTCGTGGTCAATAAAAGATTGCGGCTTCTTCACCCTGCGTACAAATATGGGCCCCTGCACGAACTTTAACGGAAGTCGGTTTCCGTTATTTGCTGCGGGAGGGCTCATGACGGCAGGTTAGCGGAAGGCTATTTCCGTTATTTCGCCTTCCTTAAAGGTTCCGAGCGAATTCTGACCCGGATAACGGAAACTCGTTTCCGCTATTTCGGGCGGTAGTAACCTTGCAGGTGAATAGCGGAAATTCGGTTCCGTTATTCCGGCTATAGTCCCGTCCTCTATAATAGATCGGCTTCATAAACAGCTATTGGGGACATTCAACGCTGCCCATTCGACCCCCCTGTGCAATTCCGCGCGAATAGGGGTAAAATAGGGAAAACCTACTTTTGCCAAAAAGGAGCATGTCCGCCATGAAATTTCTCCATAATCTCTCCATTACGGATTACCAGGACGCGACGATACACCCGGATGACCGGGGCTATTACTTCGGTGACGGCATCTATGAAGTCTTCCGGATCTACAACGGACGCCTGTTCCAGGAGGATGCCCACCTGGTCCGGCTTGCCCGAAGTGCTGCCGAGCTCAGGATTCCTCTCCCCTACGGCCTTCCGGAAATCACCGGACTGCTGTACAAGCTGCTGGAGGAGGACCCGGTGGAAGAAGGCATCCTGTATATGCAAATTACCCGCGGCGCTGCTCCCCGGGGCCATGCCTTCCCGCCGGAGGGTACCCAGCCTGTGCTGACCGCATACTGCAAGCCGCTCCCACGAAACCCGGACAAAATTACCGGCGGCATCCGCATCGTATCCGTGCCGGACATCCGCTGGCTGCGCTGCGACATCAAAACCCTGAACCTGCTGGGCAACGTATTGGCCAAGCAGGAGGCTGTTGAACGGGGAGCCGACGAGGCCGTGCTGCACCGCAATGGAACCGTGACGGAATGCAGCTCCTCTAACATTATGATGGTCAAGAACGGGACCTTGTGGACCCACCCGGCGGATAATCTGATTTTGCCAGGCATCACCCGCCAGGTTGTGCTGGATCAGGCCCGTGCCTTAGGCATTCCAGTGCAGGAAGCGGCTTTTAGCCTGGAGGAGCTGTACAGTGCCGATGAGGTGCTGATCACAGGAACCACCACCGAGGTGACCCCGGTGATTCTCATCGACGAAACTCCTATTGCAGGAGGCCAGCCCGGCCCTATTACGCGGCAGCTTCAGCGGGAATACCAAACCTTATTTATGTAGAAAACAGTCACTCCATCAGCATACTAAACAGGGACGCGGAAAGCCATCATCCGTTCGTCCCTGTTTTTGATGCGGGGAGGTCTCCAAACCATCCGGTGCCCCTTTAACCGTCCATCCCCACTCTGCGTTATGAAAACCCAGCATTTGGTTCATACTATAGGATACTGCCTGATGTATGCTGACAACGCGGCATTTGCTGCGCAAATGCTAAGGAGGTGTGTGGCATGAGCGAACCAACGGCGCCGGAAGAAACGGTGCGGGCTTTAAGCAGCATCCTGGAGATGCGGATCGACCGCAGCTGGCTTACCGAAATGCGGCAGCGGGAGGAAAAAAACGGCCCCTGGGACGACTGGACCCTGTTCCAGCTGGCCTACGAGGCGGAATCGTCCCGTCTGGTGGGCAGCTTCGACGAGCTGCTCTGCCTGAAGCATCTGACCCAGGTGGAGCCTATGGCCCATCAGCTGGAGACGGCACGCCGGGTGCTCCTGGAGATGCGGGGCCGGGCCATTCTGGCCGATGAGGTCGGTTTGGGGAAAACCATTGAAGCCGGGCTCATCCTGAAGGAATATATCGTGCGCGGTCTCGTCAAAAAAGCGCTGATCCTGGTCCCCGCCTCCCTGGTGCTGCAATGGGTGCGGGAGCTGAATTCCAAATTCGGCATCCCTGCCTCCGCCCAAAAGAAGGAATATATGTGGGAGCAGTGCGACATCATCGTCGCCTCCATGGATACGGCCAAGCGGGATCCCCACCGGGAGATCGTCCTGAACATGGACTATGACATGGTCATTATTGATGAGGCCCACAAGCTGAAGAACAAAAAAACCACCAACTACCAATTTGTCAGCGAGCTGCGCAAAAAATACTGCCTGCTCCTTACAGCCACGCCCGTTCAGAATGACCTGAAGGAGCTGTACAACCTGATCAACGTGCTGAAGCCGGGTCAGTTGGGCGGCCAGGGCCAGTTCCAGTCCTCCTTCATTCTGAGCAAACGCACCCCAAAAAACGAGCGCGGCCTCCAGGACGAGCTGTCCAAAATCATGATCCGCAACCGGCGCAGCGACGGCGGTGTGACGTATACCAAACGCAAGGTGCGCAATGTTACCCTGGAGCTTTCTCCGGAGGAAATGGAGCTGTACAACGGGGTCACGGATTTTGTGCGCAAGCGGTATGAGGAATCCCAAGGGGATCTGTCCGGGATTCTGTCTTTGGTGACACTCCAGCGGGAGGTCTGCTCCAGCCGGGATGCGGTGTTCCTGACCTTGTTTAATATGTTCAAAAAAATGCCCGAGGACTCCCCCGTCCGCGGCCGCATCGGCGAGCTGGTCCAGCTCATCAAGGGCATTAAGGCCAACACCAAGGCGGAAAAAGCGCTGGAGCTCATCGAGGAGATCAACGATAAGGTGATTATCTTCACCGAATACCGGGCTTCCCAGGAATACCTTCTCCATTATTTGAAGGAACGGGGCATCTCGGCGGTCCCTTACCGGGGCGGCATGAACCGGGGCAAAAAGGATTGGATGATGGACCTCTTCCGCACCCGGTCCAGAGTGCTGGTGGCCACGGAGGCGGGCGGCGAGGGTATTAACCTGCAATTTTGCCACCATATGATCAACTTCGATCTGCCGTGGAACCCCATGCGGGTGGAGCAGCGGATCGGACGGGTACACCGGCTGGGCCAGACCGAGGATGTGATCATCCACAATATGTCCACCAAAGGCACCATTGAAGAGCATATCCTGTCCCTCCTGCATGAAAAGATCAACATGTTCGAAATGGTCATCGGCGGGCTCGACGCCATTCTGGAGCGGATCGAGAAGAAATCCGCAAGCCTGGAAAGCCTGCTCCTGCGGATGTCCCTGGAGTCCCGCAGCGATACGGAGCTGCGCAGCAGAATGGATGAGCTGGGAGCGCAATTCCATAACGTGCGGCAGGAAGTGGAGGAGGAAGAGCACAATTCCGGAACAGGTTTGCCTGCAGGTTTCATGGCGTCTGCCCAAAACGCCCCCCCGCCAAACACCATCTCATGGAGGTGATACCAGCATGAACCGGGAGATGATCGAAAGCTTCGTACACCGGTATCTGGACGCCACAGGCAGCCAGGTAACAGAAAAGAATGACGGCTGGATCACCGTGCAGCTGTCCCCGGAGGCGGATAAGGACTTGATGAACCGCTCCTATTATTGGGGCTTCGTAGAGCGCACGGGCGCAGCGCCGGAGCCTATGCGGTTCACCTTTATTTTTGACCCGGAGAGCTACAGCGCCAAAACTGCGCCGCCTCCCCGCCAAGCTGCTCATACTCCTCCGGCCCCAGCTCCCGGCAACGGGACCCCGGGAGCCGCTCCTGCTGCAGGAGGACCCGCAGCCGGAGCTCCGCAGAGCGACAGCATTCTGGGGCGGTATTTCGGAGTCACCACCGTTATCTCCTCCGGTTATGGCCGCATACCCAGCGACGTGATGGCCTTCGGCAGCCGCCGGATGGAACAGCTGTTCGGCGTGGTCAAGTCGCGTGGCCAGTTTGTCCGCCTGTTCGAGAATCCGGACCCAACAGCGCTGAACCCGTATGCCTCCTTGGGCTACTCCACCTGGCTCTGTGTGAATTACAAGGTGGAGCTGATCTGCGATATGAAGCGGGATGAGCTTCATTCCTTGGGCATCAACATGGCCACGGGGCAGATTGTGGAGGGCTTTTATGACCGGGTCAAAAAACGCCGCCTCACGCCCCAGATACCGCCAACCATCCATCTGCAGCATGCCGCACTGTCCTTGGACCGGGCCGTCGCCCAACTTGAGACTTTTCTCGGGGACAAGGTCAGCACCTATGATCAGACATGGTCGGTGGAGGCCTGGAAGCGGCTGAAGGAGGAATGGAGCCGGATCGACAGCTACTACGGTGAGCTCCTGCGGAGCGTGGAGCCCTCTCAAAAAACCGAGGTGGAAGAGCAGTACAAAGCCCGTGAGCAGGAAATCGACTGGCAGTACCGCCCCCGGATTGCAGTGTCCGTCACGAACTGCGGTTTCTTTCATCTCTATGAGGGTATGCGGACACCAATTGACCCCAGTCGCTAAATGTTCTTAAAAAAAGCAAGCCGCTTGTCCGCAAAAACAAACAGTCTTTTTGCCGCCGTTCCGCTAAGCTGAATATAACGTTTTCAATTGAAAGTTGGTGTAAAGCTTTGGCACATTGGACAAGAAGAATGGCCTCTGCTGTCCTTCTGGGCAGCCTGCTGGCGGTTTGGTCCCTTGCCTCCTCCGCTTTGGCAGAGCCTCCCGCTACGGAGGTGACAGCAGGACAAGCCGCGCTGCAGAATGGACAAGCCTTGGCCCTGGGATACGCTTCGGACAGCCTCCGGCATTCTCCCTCAGGGGAAACAACTGCTTCCAGCATGACTCCGGTTATCCGCTCGTGGGTAGACGCATTGGCGGGCGAGCCGGGCTTCGAGAGCTGGTCTGCCGCATCCTGGACCATATATCCTCTGGGTCCCGGCACCCACAGCTGGGTGGTGCTGCTTCAGGCAGACGCCCAAGAGGTCGGTTACCTGGTTCTGACAGCCGATGGGGACGGCTACCGTCTTCAGGAATACGGGCAAGGTGAATATCCCCTGTTCAGCATGAATACGCTGCACCGCAGTTTGGCGCAGCGGGGACTTATTTCCGAATCCAATCCTTCCATGACCATATTCCGCATCTATGCGGCGCCTCTGCAGGGAGTCTGGCGGATCGACGGTGCAGCGGATGAACCGCTTTATCTGGATGCCAAAACCGGAGAAGAGCTTCCTCCTCTGAATACCTGGGAACAAGAGCAGCAATCCGGAACCGATGGACCCTCTTCTGCTTATACTATATCGGTGGCTGAACAGCCCGGCAGCTTAAAACACACCTTGATCAAGATGTCCTTTGATCCGTTCCTGAAGCCTGTTTGGCTGAAAGGCAGCCCGCAACCGGAGCTGGACTTTACCACCTGGAAGGCCGGGCCAATCAGCTCGGAGGAAACACCAGTCACTTACCTGGGTAAATGGTACGGCGGCATAGCCCTGTACCCCCTACCTGCAACAGGCTTCCATGAATGGAGCCACGCCGGGCCTTTTATCCGGCTGGAGCATGAAGGCGCCCGGTATGTGCCTTACGCCGCGGCAGTGAAGCTGGGCCGCTTTTATACCCCCTAATGGTTCTCCTCCTATTCACATATAGAAAAGCTGCAGAAGCGCTGCCGCAACCGGCAAAAGCCTCCACAGCTTTTCATCACCAGTCCGTCCCATAAGCGGCTGCTCCGGCAGCTTCTTAATCGGGAGTGGGCTGTTTTTTTCGTTTCTGCTCCTTCCACACCTTAATGGACAACGGCAGCAAACCAAACCACCGGACCGTCCAGGGGGTGCTGTTGCGGATGGTGCGCCGCTCCTGGCGGTGCTGCTTGCGCACCTCCATAGGGGTGTCGATATACGTGACCACCTGCTGGGTAATGTATTTGACCAAATCATCACTTTTCGCCATATACAAGCTCCTTGTCATCTGGGATGTGATTGCCTATCGTTTTCAGTTTCCCCAGCATCTCCCCTCTCTAAACTTCTTTTGGGCTGCCCGGAGTTGCCGGAATCTTTGGTTTAAACGGTTTTAGCTGTAGCTATTACCTGGTAACCTGTCTACACTGGAGCTATTGGCTTTCATAAAGGAGGATTTTGCAATGCGGAACCGTTTGCAGATGGTGTCCCATTACCGGGATCAGGAGGGACTGCGGCTGAGCTTTAACCGGCTGGCGCAGCTGACCTTTGGCATCAATTTTGAGGCGTGGTATCAAAAAGGGGCTTGGGACGACAGCTACACCTGCTATTCCTTTGCGGACGGAGAGGAAATTGTGGCCAATGTGTCCGTTACGGAAATGACTATGCTGTTGAATGGAAATGAGGTGCCGGCGCTTCAGATTGGCACGGTGATGACCCACCCGACTTATCGCGGATTGGGACTGTTCAAAACCCTTATGGAGCAAGCGCTGGCCTCTTCTAGGCAGCCGGACAACAGCTTGGTTTTTCTCTTCGCCAACGAGTCTGTTGTCAACCTGTATCCGAAGCTGGGGTTCACACGCAGCCCCTTTTACCGGTATGAAACAGATATGAGGCTCCCCAAGCAGGCCAAGCTGCCGAAGCTGCGGAAGCTGGATGTGAGCCGGGAGGAGGACTGGGCTCTTCTTGTCCGTTTAGCCCAGGGACGGGGTCCATTGCCCGCTGAATGCAGCGTTTCCGGCAGCGCCTCCATCTTCCTTTGGCACTGCCTGAACATCTTTCCGGATGCCCTCTATTATGCGGAGGACCGGGAGCTGCTGCTCGTCTATGAGTGGTCCGAAGGGAAAATCGAGGTGATGGATATCGTCAGTCCCCGTCCGGTAATGTTTGCGGATATTGCGGAATGTTTGGCCGTCCACCAGGTAAAGGAAGCCGATTGGGACGGACGCTGCCAAGCAGAGTTCCACTTTACGCCGGACTTTGCGGACCTGGCAGGCGAGAACATCCGCCGCCGGGAGGATGAGCAAGAATTCTTCTTCGTCAAGGGAGCCGCTTCTCCTTTAATGCAGGGCTGCATCCTTCCACTGTCGGCGCGGACGTAACCGATAGAATAGCGCTCCCTGTAAAAACAAAGCGGTAGTGTAAAAACAAAGGAATGTGGGCCGGCAAGTGTAGGGTCTTGCTCCGCCGCGGCCGATTCTAACGGCGGTAGAAGCCCTTATTTCCACAAAAAAACCACTTCAAAAAATCTAACGGCGGCCACAGCCTCTATTTAGGTCATTTGCTGTGCTTCGAGCCTATTTTACACCTAATAGCGGCCCCTGCTTCCGTTAGATTTGGCAGTCCCCCGTTTTAGGCCAAATAGCGGCTCTCACCGCCGTTAGAAATATAGCCGCCTTGGCGCCATCACCTAATAACTGCTTACTTCTTGTCGTTCATAAGCGTAAGCCATTTTTTTACCGGCTCCGGAGCCCGGATGATCCCATAAATCCGGATGTTGCCAAAGGTCTCTTCTGCCAATTCCTTTGTCACATCATTGGCGATTATGAGCGCGCCCACGATTTTTACATCGATTTTCACACCCTCTTCTTTTGCCTCTAATAATCGATTCCGATCGAATTCCAATGCCCCGAAAGCAAAGTACTTCCTATGCTTAAACTCCTTGATCTCCTCCGAATGGCTGTCTAATTGTCTCCTGATGGCAATCCGAATAAAATCGCTCCTGTTTGTATAAAAGCCTTGATCTACCAAAAGATCAATTTGGCCAAGATCCATCGGTCCGAGATTTGTCGTAATTTTTTCTAAATCCGAAATGCTCAACACACCCCTTCTTCTTCCCTTATAGCTTTCAATATGCCTAAATCTTTTGAGCCTGTCAAGCAAAACAAATGAAAATGTGCATTGAACAAAATGGATAAATAAGGTACCATAACATCCGTGGGGATGTTTATTGGATGTTTAACAGATGGTTTTTCAGCTGCATCGCCCTCGAGAATCCAAAACTCTTATGTAGGGGAAGGTGATCTGATGAATCAGGCGAAAACATTACGGCGGCTTATCGGTTATTGCTTGAAGCACAAGAGTATCTATGCATTTTTATTTATAACCATGTTTGTGGGTATAGGCTTGAACCTTGGTACCGCTTGGTATCTAAACAAAATCACGGATGCAGCAGTTGCACAAACGCAGGCACATTGGTTACCCCTTATTGTCATAGGCCTGGTCATCCTTGTTGGCACAGTTGCCAATGTTTATTTGGATACGTATCTAAAATCAAAGGTCTCCTCCCAGATCAAGAGAGATATCCGTATCGATACCTTGAAGAAGGTGCTTTGCCTACCGGTGAGTCACTATAATGACCATCATTCCGGAGAGCTCTTAACACGGATGACCAACGACAATCAGGCTATCGGGAAGGCATGCAGTGATACCATGCTTTCTTTAATCCGCAATCCGATCCTCGCATTATCCTCCTTTATTTATTTACTTACAATCAATTGGAAGCTGGCTTTTATTTGTGCCCTGGTTGGTCCGATGACACTGCTTGTCGGTGGGGGTTTCGGGAAGGTTCTCCGTCATAATTCTCAACAACTGCAACACCGGATGGGAGGCTTAACCTCTGTCCTACAAGAAATTTTGGGCTCCAGCCATATCTTTAAACCATTTGGACTTGAAAAGAAATTGCTTCATACGTTTATTCAGAATAGTGATGATGTCAGCAAGTTCGAAATACGTGGAGGGAAAATCCAAGCTTCCCTTTCTGCTGCGGCCAATGCGGTTGGTCTTTTGTCCTTTATCTTAACGTTCATAGTGGGGGCTTATTTTGCAGCGTCAGGGTCCATGACTGTAGGCGGGTTAATCGCATTTATACAGCTTATGAATCATTTAACGTGGCCGTTTACCGGCCTAGCATCCTCATGGGGAGATCTACAACAAGCACTGGGTGCCGCGGACCGGATTTTTAAGACGATGGACGAGCGAACAGAATTTCCGGACATTCCCACCCACAAAGTAAATCATGAATTTTACGGAATGAAAGTAGACGGGTTAAGCTTTGGGTACAATTCCAGTCGTTCTATCTTGAATGATGTCTCCTTTCATGTTGAAGCCGGACAGAAAATTGCGTTGGTCGGTCCAAGCGGGGGCGGGAAAACAACTATTTTTAAAATCCTGTTAGGTTTATTTCAACCCGGTGGGGGTGATATACAAATCAACGAAAACAATATCAGGGATATGAAATTGCAGGATTTAAGAGGTTACTTCTCTTTTGTGCCGCAAGAGAATTTTATGTATTCGGGCACGATCCGAGAGAATATTGCTTGCGGAAGACTTGATGCATCGGAGGAGGAGATCGTGGCAGCAGTGGGAGATGCCAATGCGTTAGGGTTCATTTTGGAGCTTCCCGAAGGCCTGGACACACATATAGGCGAAGGCGGGGTACGATTATCAGGGGGTCAAAAGCAAAGAATATCCATTGCCCGGGCTTTGCTCAGGAATGCACCGGTTTTGTTGTTGGATGAAGCAACTGCAGCTCTGGATAACGAATCGGAGCGGCTGGTGCAAAAAGCGCTGGAGCGTTTAATGGCCGGCAAAACAACGATCATCATCGCCCACAAACTTTCGACAGTCCAACAGGCGGACCAGATCATTGTTATTCAAAATGGAAGAATAGCAGAAAAAGGGAGGCATGACGAGCTATTACAATCCGAAGGACTTTATCATACACTATACAACGCCACATACTCCGGAAACCATATAAAAAAGGGAAAGCCTCTGTACGAGACCTTCCCTCTCTAATGGATAACTAAATCATTTCCGGCGATTCCAAGCCGATCAGGGCCAGGCCGTTGCGCAGGGTGATCTGTACGGATTTCACCAAAGCCAGACGTGCATTGCGCACCGCTTGATCCTCCACCAGAATGGGGCATTCGTGGTAGAAGCGGTTGAATGCCTGGGCCAGATCCACCAGATAACGGCTGATGATGGACGGCTCCAGCTTCCACATGGCCTGCTGCACCTGCTCGCCGAAGATGTACAGCTCCTTCAGCGCCAGCTGGGCCTCCGTGTTCAACAGCTGGCCGGCATCCACCTCTGCGGCGCCGCCAAACTCAATGCTGGAGCTGCCGCCGTTGGATTTGCGAAGCACGCTGCATGCCCGCGCATGAGTGTATTGCACGTACGGGCCGGTTTCCCCTTCGAAGTTCAGGGCATCCTCCCAAGAGAAGACCACGTCCTTGATCCGGTTAGTGGACAGGTCGTTGAACACAATGGCGCCGACGCCAACCTGACGGGCCACCTCTTCCTTGTTGGGCATATCCGGGTTCTTCGCCTCGATAATCTCCCGCACACGCTCTACGGAACGGGTCAGAAGCTCGTCCAGCATGACCACGTTGCCCTTCCGGGTGGAGAGTTTGGCGCCTTCGAGGCTCACCTGGCCAAAAGGCACGTGAACCATATCCTTGGACCACTCGTAGCCCATCAGCTCCACAATTTTGAACAGCTGCTGGAAGTGGAGATTTTGCGCCGCGCCGGTGACGTACACGCATTTATGGAAATCGTAGGTTTGTTTCCGGTAGATGGCTGCCGCCACATCACGGGTGTGGTACAGGGTTGCGCCGTCCTTCTTGATCATCAGGGCCGGAGGCATATTGTACTCATCCAGACGGACCAGCAGGGCGCCTTCGTCCTCCTCCAGCAGTCCCTTGTCCTTCAGCTCCTGGACGGGCTTGTCCATCTTGTCGTTGTAGAAGCTTTCGCCGGCGAAGGAATCGAACTTGATGCCCAGGAGGTCATAAATTTTGTTGAACTCCTTCAGGCTGATGTCCACAAACCAGCGCCACAGGCGGTGCGCTTCTTCATCCCCCTGCTCCAGACGCACGAACCAGGAACGGGCAACCTCCTCCAGCTCCGGAGCCTTGTCCGCTTCATCATGGAACTGCACATACAGACGCAGCAGCTCAAGAATGCCGCCTTCCTCCACAGCTGCTTCATTGCCCCAGTTTTGGTAGGCGACGATCAGCTTGCCGAACTGGGTTCCCCAGTCTCCCAGGTGGTTAACGCCGACACAGGTGTAACCCAGATATTGATGAATCCGGTACAGCGCATTGCCGATCATGGTCGAGCGCAGATGCCCCACGTGAAACGGCTTGGCGATATTGGGGGAGGAAAAGTCGAAGACAACGGTTTTGCCCGCACCTAAATCGGAGGAACCGTAGCGATCACGCTCCGACAGGATGGTGGAGAGCAGATTAGCTGCGAAGGCCTGTTTGTCCAGGAATACATTCACATACCCCGAAACGGATTCCACCCGGCCGAACAGACCGTCCGTGGCCAGCTTGGATTTGATCTCATCGGCAATGGCTTGGGGAGATTTGCGGAGGGCCTTGGACAGCTTGAAGCAGGGCAGCGAAAAATCCCCCAGCTCTGGGTTAGGCGGATATTCGATCATATCCCGCAGGGCGGCTGCCTCCACACCCTCGAATCCTTCCGCAATCTGTTTGGCCAGTTCGTCTTTGTAATTGATCATAGTACCCTTCCTCTCCTATATACAAAGGCTACCCCTCGCAGCAGGATTCCGCCGCCACAGGGTACCCGAAACTATTACTTGAATGAAATCTGCTGTGCGCTTATGTAAGCATGAGACGACGGTACCGCTAACGGAACTCAGACGCGCTTAGCCTGTATATTCGGGTGTTTTTCCAGGCTAACGGAACTCAGAAGCGCTTACGATGTAAAAATGAGCCCCGAACGGGTTCCACGCCTCTGTTAGAGCTTCTCAGTTCCGTTAAAAAATCTAAACCGCAGATTAAGTGGTGTAAGAGTCGTATAGTTCCGTTACAGCCCTGACGAAGCCTATATCCGACTGCTGCCAATGCTGCTTACCACAAACTACTCATAACAACAGAACACCCCTTGCGGGGTGCCCTGAATAATAGTCAGTCGCAACAAAAAACTCCGGACCCTCATCCGAAACTTCATTATACAGCAAGCGGGGTTTTATGGCAAATAGCCGACTTCCTAGCGACCGCGCGCGGTTTGATCCGCATGAGACAGTCCAACACCCCCTGTGGCCCGCACCCCAATGAGCCGCCCCTATCCCGCGCCTCTCCTCCTCCGCCTTACCGCAAATAATCAGACAGCGCCGGCAGGTTCAACTCCCGGATGCCCTCAGCCACCAGCCCAGCGATGGCCAAGGCTCCCTTTTCCGAGAAGTGGGTATTGTCCGTGGTGCCGTCCGGGAGCCCGGCATATTCCCCCGGCGCCGTCCACATGAACAAGGCCTTGGAGGGTTCATCCCCCACCTGCTCCAGCAGCGCTCTGCTTTTGGCCGCCAGATTAATGTAAGGCACCTCCAGCTCACGGGCCAGTTCCTCCATAGCGGGAATATAATCGCCATGGGTATCCTTGATAGTGCCGTCCTCCTCGAAGAACCGCCGCTGCATGGCGGACACCAGTAGAGGCAGCGCCCCGCGCTCCCGCGCTCCCTCAATGTACCGGGTCAAAAACTCCTTATACGTGGTAAATGCTTCCGTTCCGCGTTCATCTTCCTTTTCATCGTTGTGGGCAAATTGGATCACCAGCACATCCCCGGCTTTGATCAGCTTCCAAATCCGGTTCAGACGGTCTTCCACGATGAAGCTCCTGGAGCTGCGGCCGGAGCGGGCATGGTTGTCCACCGCAATATTGGCGTTCAGGAACTTGCCGATAGCTTGTCCCCAGCCAGTATACGGATATCCTGCCGATGGCTGGTCCGTCACCGTGGAGTCCCCCGCTAAGAACAGGGTGGGCAGCATGGGGGCATGAGTGATCTCAACCGCATCCACCCGGACACCCTCTCCATCCCAAGCCAGCTTCAGCTGCCCGTCGCATACATGCATGGCGAACTCTTCACGGACGCTTTCCCCAGCTCCGGCAGGAGCACGATCCAGCACAATGCGGCCCCGCCCTTCCTTCACAGTCAAGGCACCCGCTTCCGCCAAGCCGGTATAGGACACGGCAACGGTGTAATTGCCTTTGGGCACATTCACCAGGAACGACGGTTTCATCGGCACAAAATAATCCCCGGGCCAAGAGTCCATCAGATCCTCATAACGGGAAAACGCCGGAGGCATGGAGAACCCGTACCCTGTATTCCAACTGAAGCCGGTATCCTGCTCCAGTACAATCCAATCCTCTCCCGCGTTCTCCGGGCCAAATGCAAAACGGTAATTCAGATTCAAACCCAACACCCTTTCACCTTTATTTAATGAACAAACGGAGATGAACAAATGCGTTCAAAACCTCACGCTTTTAGAATATCCTGATCCATCCCCGATGTCCATTGCGAAATCGCGTCAATCGTCACCGGTTCCTGCGGCAAGGTTTTTTCCCCAACACCCCCTCCCATACCGGCTATAAAGGCAATAGGTTATGGGTCTTGGACGGAACAGCGTTCTTTTGTTATCTTGAAAAGAGTGTCAGAATGAGAGGAGCTGCCTTTTGTCATGTTCGCCGCCGTATTCAGCACCATGTTCCAGGTGATCGTCCCCATCTCCATCCCCGTTATAGCCGGAGCCCTGCTCCGCAGGTTCACCCAGCTGGATGTGAAGCCATTGTTGACCTTATACCTGTATTTCCTGAGCCCTGCTATTATCTTCGACACCCTGTCCAAAGCGTCTATCAGCTCCGGCGATATTTACCAGACCTTAGGCTTTTGCCTGCTGAATTTGCTTCTGTTGTGGGCCTGCGCCCAGCTGCTCAGCCGTGCGCTTAAGCTGCCCCAGCCCGAAACGGCAGGCCTGACACTGATGTCCACCTTCACCAACAGCGTGAATTACGGTCTTCCGCTGGTGCTGCTGGCCTTCGGTCAGGCGGGTCTGGACCACGCTTCCGTTTACGTCATCACCCAGATGGTCATTGTGAATACAGTGGGGATCTATTTTGCCGCGCGCTCCCACTTTTCCTTCCGCAATGCACTGGTGTCCATCTTCCGACTGCCCGCCATCTATGCCGCCGCTTTGGCTATCCTGCTCCGGACCACAGGCCTGCATCTGCCCAATGGGGTGGACAAAGGAATCACCATGGTGGCCGGCGCTTATTCTCCGGTGGTGCTGGCCATCCTCGGTGCCCAGATGGTGCGGGTTGCCGGAGTGAAGCTGGAGCCCCATGCCAACAAAACCTTTCTGGCGGGTATGGCCGTCCGTTTGCTGCTGTCCCCTCTGATCGCTGCGGCCGGATTATGGGTCCTGCGTGTGGAAGGCACCCTATTCTCCGTATTGCTGATTCTTGCCTCTATGCCTGCGGCCGTGAATGCGACGGTTCTGGCAGAACGTTACGGCGCCGCGCCGCACATTGTGTCCAAATGCATTCTGTGGACCACCTTGGCTTCTTTTCTGGTGCTGCCCATCCTATTGGCTCTGGCACCGGGATAACATTTTCCTCAAAAAAAACGGAAAAAGCCATGTAGGATTTGGTAAAATGGGAAGAAAAGAGGTGGCTGGCTATGGCAACAAGCATATTCGATGTGAAGGCTCACATGCCCGATGATGGCAGTGTGGCATCTGTTCTGGGACAGGCAAAACCCGCCTGGGACCGTGTGGAGGACTTGCTGAGGGAGACCTGTGGGGAGATTGCGAAGGAATGGAAATTTTACAGCAAAAAATCCGGATGGTCATTAGTGTTTAAAAACAAAGGAAAAACCCTGCTCTACACCCTTCCATGCAGGGAGTATTTCAAGGTTTGGTTTGTATTGGGCGCGGAAGCGCTGGAGGCCGCCAAACAAGCCCCGCTGCCGGAGCCTGTGCTGGAGGAGGTCCGCACCGCCATAACGTATGCCGAAGGCACCTCATTTAGTGTGGATGTACACGCAATGAAGGATTTAGATGCGGTGAAGCTCCTTTTGTCCATCAAAATGGAAGGGTAGCCCCTTCTGCATACGCCAAAAGCGCCAGCCCCTTACGGAAGCTGCCTGTTTAAGGTTGGCGCTTGTTCCTCCTCGGCCAAGGTGCTCTGGAAGGAATGGCGGATCACATCGCCGCGGCTGATAATCCCCACCAGAACCCCGTTTTTCTCTACCGGCACCTTCTTGATCTGCCTCTTGCCAAGTAAGGAAGCGATGTCCTCCACCTCTTCGTCCCAGTCCACTTTGTATACCTTTTTTTGGGCAATGACCATCACATTCAGACCCAGCACCCGCTTGATCCGGTCCTCATACTCATCCTGATCCCCCCTGAAGACCATGCTGAAAAACAGGGAACCCACCACCTGGTCCTCCTGGCGCCCCACATACCGGAGAATATCCCCGTCGCTGATATAAGCGACGATTTCATTACGCTCATTGACTACGGGAAGGCCGCTGATGCGGTACTTGATGAACTTCTCGATCACCGCCCGGACAGAGTCCGTTTCTTTTACCTTATAAGCGGGGTTGACCATAATTTCATGGGCCTTCATTTCCCATTCCTCCACGAATGTAATCTATAATTGTATTATACAACTAAGCCTGGGACTGTCAACGGACATCTATGGAATCCGGCCCCTTATTCCGACAATCCCTTCCACCAACAGAAAAACAGCCTGGAAATAAGCCTCCAGGCTGTTAAAGCTGCCGATCATATTAAATATTAATGAATGGACACCGGCTCCTGCTGAACCGCACGTTCTGCCTCCGGCATTTTGTTGGAGGTGCGCAGCGGGATTTCTCGGATGAAGAAGGTCAGAACCAGCGCCAGCACCAGGAGGGCCGTACCCGACAGGAAAACGGTGGTCAGCGCGGAACTGAGGGAGTCCTTAAGCATATCAACCATATGCTGGATAACAGGCTGGATATCCGCCGGCAGAGAAGCCATCAGCTCCTTCAGCTTGGGCTGGTCAAGAAGCGCCTGAGGACCTTGGAGATCCTTCAGCGATGCGGCCAGCTTCGGATTGGCGCTTGCCAGATTGGCGATATTGGCCGTTCCGGAAGAACCGGCTGCAGCCGCCGCGCTTTGCATGTGGTTCTTCAGGGACGTGGTCATAATGGTGCCCATGACGGCAACGCCGATGGTCCCGCCCATGTTCCGGAACAGCTGCGAGGAAGCGGTGGCGACCCCCAGCTCGTTAGGCTTGACGGCATTTTGCACAGTCAGGGAGAAAACCGGCATGCCCAGACCCAGACCAGCTCCGAACACGATCATGGCGATAACCGCCATCCATACGGAGTCCATGTACGCCATAATCAGCATGCCTGCTACCATGATGGGGAAACCTAGGACGGCAAACTTCTTGTATTTGCCCGTTTTGGTGATCATCCGACCGGTCATGGCGCTAACGAATACCATAGCCAGAGACATGGGCATGGTCACATAACCCGAATAGGTAGGCGATATGCCTTCCACACCCTGCACGAAGAACGGCAGATAAATCAGCGCGCCCATCATACCGGCGTTCATAATAAAGCCAATCACATTAGACAGGGTAACGATGTCATTGCGGAACAGGGACAGCGGCAGCACCGGGCTTTTGGCCCGCATTTCCACCAGAATGAAGATGAGCAGGAATACAGCCGCAGCTGCGAACAATCCGATGGTTTGCGCAGAACTCCATGCATACTTGGTACCGGCCCAGGAGAAGCCCAGCAGCAGGGGCACAATGGTCAAGGTCAGGAAAAGCGAACCCCAATAGTCGATGCTCTCCGATTCCTTGCGGGGAACCTTCGGGAACAGAGCCAGAATCATGATAAAAGCCACAATCCCCAGGGGCAGGAAAATCCAGAACAGCCATTTCCACGGCATATTATCCACCAGCCAGCCGCCCAAGGTAGGGCCAAGCACACTGGAGAAGCCGAATACAGCCATCATTACACCGGTCCACTTGCCTCTTTCACGCGGGGAGAACAAGTCGCCCACCGCAGTAAAGGCTGACGACATGATGATACCGGCGCCGATACCCTGAATGCCGCGGTACGTAATCAACTGGAAGATATCCTTGGAAAATCCGCTTAAGAATGCACCGATCATAAAAAATACGATACCTGACAGAATAAATGGCTTACGCCCGTAAATATCCGACAGCTTGCCGACCAGCACGGTGGCAATGGTTGAGGTCAGCATGTAAATGGTAATGACCCACGTGTAATATTCCATGCCGCCCAGAATGGCAATGATCCGGGGCATGGCGGTACTGACTATGGTCTGGTTGATAGCGGAAAAAAACATGGCGCCGATTATGGCGATCATGATAGATAATTTCCGTTTGTGTGAAAGTTCTTCCATTCGTCTCTCTTCTCCTTTAATTGGTGTTTCTAACTAAACCCCTATTCTTTGTCTGGAGGGGCCAGCTTTTCCAGCAGTCCGGTGAGGACTATTCTTTCCTCTGGCGTGAGCCGTGAAAAATAGTCGTGTATAAGCTCATTCCGGATGGAAACGGCCTGCGCAAGCATTTCCTCCCCGGAAGCAGTGAGCTCCACCAGGATAGATCTGCGGTCAGCGGGATCATCCCGGCGTACCACGTAGCCGGCACGTTCCATCCGGTCGATCATCACCGTCACGGCGCTGGGCTTCACCTCCACTTTGTCTGCAATGTCGCTAAGCTTGCATTTCCCCTTCCGTTTGACATAGAAGAGCACATACATCTGCGGAGCGGTGATAGAAGGGCCCATCCGCTGTAAGAGCTGGCATTCGAAGTTTCGGCGGAACCGCAGATTCGCCGTATGGAACCGCTCAATGAGGTCATCAGAATCCTGTGACATTCGTCCTGGTCTCCCTGCTTTTTATTTAAACAATTTAAATATTAATCAGTTTGAGTAAATTAGTCAAGTCTAATTCGTGAATGCCCGTACACCTATTATTGACAGGGCAGCAACTGATAAAGGTTCGCTACGGTTGAAAATAATGGTTGGGAGCATGCATGAAGGGAAAATTGGCTTCCCGTATCTGGCCCAAAAGAGAGCCCCCCGCACAGTTAGCCAAAGCCCGCTTCCGCTAACTCCCCTCCCGACGCCTTTTTTCCAACAATCAGCTCCCAACACCCATTGTGTTTTCAAACCCCCGCACCTATGTTAATCTTGACATAAGCATACGCTACCAACGGAGGTCCTCACGATGAACCAACAGTCCCTGGAGGGAGTGGAGCTGGAGCTGGCCCTCCTGATCCGCCGCCTCACTTCTATGATTTCCTATCAGAAGGTAGGCAGTCTGGACCGGGCCGCTTATCTGCTGCTGACCCAGATTTCTCTGGGCGGAGCCTGCAGCATCAAGACTCTGTCCCATACCTTCCACCTGGACATCTCTACCGTTAGCCGTCAGGTTTCCGCCCTGGAGCAAAAGGGCTACATACGCCGCGTCCCCGATGAGCTGGACGGCCGCGCCTTTATCCTCAGCATTACCGAGCTGGGAGATCAGCTGCTGGCGGATGACAAGGCCAACCGGATGGCCAAACTTGGCCATGTGCTGGATAACTGGACAGATGACGAAATGAAGCAGTTCGGCGAACTGCTTCAGAAATTCAACCATAGTGTGGTGGAAGCCGAACACATGGAAAAAGTGCCCCAGCATGATGGCTGAGGCACTTCTTTTTTAGACGGTCACCCTACGAATGCAGCAGCTTCTGCCGCTCCCGGTACTCCGTGGGAGTGCAGCGGAACACCTTTTTAAACTGGCGGGCGTAATAATTCTGGTCGGAAAACCCGCTCTCCATGGCCGCCTGCTGAACGGAAACCGCCTCGTCCCGCAGGAGCGTGCAGGAATAATCCAGCCTGCGTCGGATGATATAGTCGATGGGCGTGGTCTGGTAATTCCGGGCGAACACGCGGCAGAACTGCCGCTTCGACAGATACGCCGCCTCCGCCAGCTGGTCCAGCGTAATCGGCTCCAAAAAGTGCTCCTCGATGAACGTCACCGCCTCGCCGATCCGCAGGGCTTTATTCTCCTCCCCGCCGCTGTTAGCGGAATAATACCGGGACAAGGTGGCCACCAGCGCCGAAAAACAGGTCCGGATCATAAGCCGGTACCCCTCCTCCTTCCGCTCCGCCTCCTCCAGAATAGAATCCAGCATCCCCGATACCTTCGCCAGCTGCTCCGGCTCCAGAGTCAGCATCCCCTTGAAATTCATTTCCTTCCGATAGAACGGCTCGATATAAAACAGCGCCTGGAAACCCGGCAGGCATTTCAGCTCCGACAGCTGAAGCAGCTGGTCCCGGTGGAACATGACGTTCACGTACTGGATATTGTTTACATCCCGGTAGCCGTGGGCCACATCCTCGTGGATCAGAAACACCTGTCCGGCCGTAACCGGATACTCCCTTCCTTCAATCACGTGGACAGCGCTGCCCTCCAGAATCACCACCAGCTCGGAAAAATCATGGCTATGCACGAAGTAGTCATGGGTTAACGGGCATTTTTGGATGCGGAAAATAAAGCCCGGGTCCAGATCCATATCCCTGTAATAGATTTTTTTGGTCATGTCATTATTATGCTAAACAAAGACCGGATCGTCAAGGCGCCAGCCTCCCGCATGGCTTACCATAGAAGAGAAGACATAAAGCTTGTTTCACAGGAGGTGCATAGAATGAAGCGCTGTCAATTCAGAGCTCAGATGAAGACAGAAGCCGACATAAAGGCCTTTTTGGAGCAAAATCAACCCTCCCTTCAGGAGCGGATGACCGGAAACGGGGTGAGCCGGCTCAGTCTTTTCCAATGGGACAGCCAGCTGTTTGTGTATTATGAATGTCCCGGCGACGGTCCGGCTGCCGATCCCCATGCGCTGTTTCCGGATGCTGCCGGGGTGCTGCGGGTTTGGCCCGGAGGTACAAAGGACCGCAGATGGGCGCCCATGGCGGATATTTTCCACTATCAGGCCCCTGTCGAGGAAGCGCCCTGGCGGACTGCCCAAGGCAACGGCACACCTTACGGGAGACTGGCCCGGCTTGAGCCGGACAAAATCGCCAGCTATATTTTTTACCATTACCAATACCAGGAGGAGAAACCTGGGGACGGCTGCAAATACGGCATCATATCCCTGCATGAGGATCTGATGTTCTTTTATTCGGAAAAGCCTTATCTGGTGGAAAAAGCGCCTTACCGCGGCAAACTCTCTACTACCAACACCCCAACTGACTGGGGAGCCGTTATGGACCCCCACTTCGTGAATTGGGCGGACTCCCGCCCCTGGCTGGACATCCCGCTGGTTCTCCATGCGGAGATTGATTAAGGAAGGTGACGAATATGCGGACTACCGTCTGCTTAAACGGAGAATGGGATTTTATGCCCCTCTACTCCACCCCGACCACTTTGGAGCTGCCATACCAGCTGGCTTTTGAACCGCAAAAGGTGTTGGTGCCCTCCAGCTGGAGGAGTGCGTACGAGAATGTGCCCGGCAAAAAAATGGGCGACATCCCTGAGCATGAATACCGCCCTTATGATCTCTTCGGATACCCCAAAGAATGGGAGGCGGCCGCGGCAGGTGTGCTGCACCGGACATTTACGGTTCCTGTTGAGATGGAAGGGCAGCGGATTTTCCTGCGTTTGGACGGGATTATGCAGCAAGCTGCCGTTTATCTGGACCGGGAGCAAATCGCTTATTGGCAGGACGGTTATCTGCCCCTCCGCGTAGAAGTGACGGGCAAAGTGAAGCCCGGCGGCGAGCACCGGCTGCATGTGGTATGCAGCAGCTTTCCCAAGGTGAAGATTCCCTCCGGATTGGAAAAAGTTACTGGCCTCACCGGCTCCTGGTTCGGCTACATCGCCCGGGGTATCTGGCAGGATGTATTCCTGGAAAGCCAGCCTGTGAAGGCTATTGAGGATGTGGTGGTCCGTACCTCCGTCCGGGAGAAGCGGCTGGAGGTGGATGCCTCGATTACTCTGCCGGTGAGCGTGACTGTGTCAGCTGGTTCAGGTGCGGTTGCGGCGGGCGGGCAGCCGGTGCTTCGGCTCGCGGTGAAGCCTGCGGGAGATGCTAGGGCTGCGGTGGTGCTGGAGGCGGAAGCAGCCGGGGTTGAGGCAGTTACAAACGGAGAGACAGGTTTGGTCCGTTTCACTCTGGACTGGGCCGACCCGGTGTTATGGAGTCCGGATCAGCCGTTCCTATATATGCTGGAGCTGGAGCTTGTATTGGACGGGCAGGTGCTGGATCGGCAGGAGGTCCGTTTTGGCTTCCGTGAAGTGTGGACCGAAGGGTCGCGCTTTATCCTGAACGGCATTCCGGTGAATCTGCGCGGGGACTCCTGGCACTTCCAGGGGGCTAATCAGCAGACGGAAGCCTATGTGCGCACCTGGTACAGCATGTGCAAGGAAGCGGGCGTGAACAGTGTGCGTCTGCATGCGGAGCCGTATCCCACGTACTATCTGGACATAGCCGACGAGATGGGCATGCTGATCGTGGATGAAACCGCCATTTACGGCTCCGGCAAAACCATGCAGGCCGACCATCCCGAGTATATCGAGAACTGCCGCCGCCATGTGGAGCGCCTGGTGCAGCGGGACAAGAACCACCCCTCCATTATCATGTGGAGCGTCGAGAACGAAATGCGCTGGGTGGACGGACGGGATATTTTCAAAACCTTTATCCCTGAATTTATGGACATCATCCGCCGTCTAGACACCACCCGCCCCATTATCGTGGAGGGGGACAACCGCCTTTTGCCCAAAGAGCTGACAGAAGTCGAAACCCGCCATTACAACATCGACGGCATCATCGATCAATGGGACAGGACGGTGCCCCTGGTATTCGGCGAGCATGGCGGCTGGTGGTACATTTGCCCGCAGAACAGCAGCATGTATGTAGGCTTCGATGCCTACCATCATACGGATGAAGCGGCCAAGGGCCTGGCGGAAAAAGAGCGTCTGTTTGTGGAATATGCCCGCCGCCAAGGGGTGTCCGGCATCTCCACCTTTAACTTCGCCCACTATTTCATGCGGGCTATGCCGGAGCGGGACATTCCCTTGCCTGCGTCGGAACGGCTGGACACGCCGGGACCGAAGCCCAAGGTGATTCCGCGCTACTCCCTGTCGCTGAACAACGGCCTGCTGCCTGCAGAATACCCGGCGTACAGAACAAACCCATCCTTCACGATTATGGCCGCCTCCTTCAAACCTGCTACCATTCTGGCGGCCGAGTACAACACCAGCTTCTTCGACGACCTGCCTGTCCGGCGGAGCTTCGATGTGTTTAACGATACGCTGGTAAAACGGCAAGTGGAGGTAGCGTGCAGCATCCGCCAAGGTGGGCGGACTGTATTTGAGGAGACCTTCCGCTTTGTGCAGGAACCGGCGGATCATCGGGTGGTTTCCTTGGAATGGACGCCCGACCGTGTGAGCGGCGTGGAGGATGCTGTGCTGACGGCTGTGCTGCGGCATGACGGACAGCCTGTGCATGAGCTGGTTGTGCCCTACCGTATTTATTCCAGGGCGTTGAAGAATTCACCTGCCGGAGTAGCGCGGTCTGCTGTTTTTGTAGGCAGCGGCGCGGATTATGAAGTTTTGTCGCCTCTGGTTCCCGGATGCCGCCGGATTGGACCTGATGAGCTTGCCGGGCTTTCGCCGGAGACTCTGGTCATTGCCGGGAGCAAGCTGGAGGACGGAGACGGCAGACTGGAATCGGTGCTGAAGCAGCATGTAGGCCAAGGCGGACGTGTGCTTTTGCTGGAGCAGATTAGCCTGTCCCTGGGCAAGCTGGCGTTGAGCCGGCAGAGCTTCCTGCGGGCCCATGGCGCCGACTGGAAGCATCCGGTGCTGCAGGGGCTGAATAGCGGCGACTTTATGTTCTGGCATGAAGCGCTCCATGAAGACGGACCCGAGCCGGTGGTGCGGGCCGCATTTGAAAAGCCGCTATACGGCGATTTCACCATGATTCTGGAGTGCAGCTCCGGGGACTTCGGGGATGGCGGCGATCTGTGGACACCTCTTCTGGAGTACAAGAGCGGCGGCGGCATGTTTGTGGCCAATCAGATGGAGATGATGCCCCATGTTGGGCGTGTGCCCCAGGCTTGCCTGCTGCTGCGAAATCTTCTGGCTTACGCGGGGCAAGCTTCTGGGGCCGAGATGCCGGAAGCGGCTGCAGTCAGCGTAGTGGCGACGGAAGGACGGACTGTTATTTCGGCGGAAGCGAAGGCTCTGCCTATGACAGCAGCCTGGGTGAAGCCAGGCGGACCGGCGCAGGCGTTCCTGGAGGCGATCCGGCTAGAGCATCAGCTTGTGGCGGATGCCGCTGAGCTGGTGTCGCTGCCTGCGGGAAGTCTGGTTATCGTCGAGGCAGGTCTTTTGAAGGAACCGGCGGATGGGGATGCTGTACAGGCCAACTCCCTTGCGGATGGGACTTCAACGGCACAAACGGTTGACGCGCTGCGGCGGTTTGCCCAACAGGGCGGCAAGGTGCTGGTGCTGCCTGCGCTGCCTGAGGATGCATCGGGTCTTGCCCGGCTGGCGGATGGTGCTGTGAAGGTGATTGAACACGAGACCTACCATCTGGAAGCGGAGTATGCGCTCCACGAGGTTTCCGGCATGAGTCCGGTGGATCTCTTCGGCTTCGATAAGGTGCATCTGTCTCCGCGGAATGTGGTGAACAAGCCCTTGGCCTTGCACCGCCTGGCGATTCCCGGCGCAGCCATGCTGTGCCGGAGCGTGGAGGGCACCGCCTGGAAGGACTTCTTCGTCGGGCAATACGCGGCCGAATACAGCCGCTTGGCACTGGTAGAATTTAACCGGGACAAAGCACGTGAATCCGGTGTGTTTCTGGCCGGTCTCCCCGCAGGAAAGGGACAGCTGCTGTTCTCCCAGCTGCTGCTTGACGCGGACAGCGCCAAGAGCATCCGGTTGTACACCCGTTTGCTGGCCAATCTGGGCGCAGCCTTCGGTGACGGTCTGCTGCAATCCGTCAAGGGTGACGGAGAATGGGCCATCGAAAGCCTGATGGCGCTCCCCTGCCCGCCTTATGTGGATTTTGCGGCGATGAAGAGCTATTATACCGATCCGGAATTCTCGCTAAATAACCTGGGCGAAGGCCTCTACGGCTGGATGAAAAAGAAGGAACGCAGCCCCGAAGACGGTACTGTGCTGCTGGACAATCCGGGCGGAACCCCCTGGTTCCTGAGCTGTTTCGTGCATGTGCCGGTGGCTGGTGCTGGAGCTGAGGGCGGTGCTGGTGTTGATGCTGGTGTTGGAGCCGAGATTGCTGGTGAACGCGTCGGCAAGCTGCGGATTAACGCCAATGCCCCCTGCGACATTTACCTGAACGGCAAGCTGGAGCCGGAGCCGCAGCACCGGATTACCCTGCAGCCTGGAGTGAACCGTCTGATCGCCATCGTCCATTCCGCCAAAGAGGATGTCCGGCTGGGCCTGGTCTTCCTGAACGAAGACGGCCATTACATGAAAGACCTGCAATACCGCATGACCATGGACGAGGTTGAGCCGAAGTAAAGGCCGCTCGCAGCGGTATGGTAACCTTAACACTTCTATAGCCAGGCAGGCCGCCGCTCCAACAACCATTACATTTTCAATGCGGCGCCTGCTCACCCAATGTCTACCTTCTACTTGCCTGCCTGTCTACCTGTAACGGAACTATCCGACGCTTACAAGGCAAATTCGAACCTTCGGATTTTCTAACGGAACTATCCGACTCTTAGAGGACAAACTTGGCCCGCAAAACCGCCATACGCAGGTTTAACGGTCTCTCCGTTCCGTTACAAAACGGAACACGCCATTTTCGGCCGCTAAGAGCCGCTGAGTTCCGTTAGCATCCCCGGGGGACACCAAAAAAGGAGCGATCCCATGAAAAAGCCCACCCATCAACCCCTGGAGCAAACCTTCCGCTTCCACGACGACAAAAAAGAAGTGGAGTTTCTCCGTCACGACACCCCGACGCCCTGGATGAACTATTTGTCCAACGGCACCTTTCATACCATGATGTCCCAAGCGGGCGGCGGCGTAGCCTTCTACAAGTCCCCGCAAATCTGGCGGATTACCCGCTACCGGTTCTTCCATCTGCCCACCGACCGCTCCGGGCCGTACATTTACCTCCAGGACCGGGCCAACGGGGAATACTGGTGCCCCACCAATGAACCGGCTCACGCCCGCCCTACCTCCTGGAAAAGCGCCCACGGCATGGGCTACACCCGCTTTGAAGCGGAGCGGGACGGCCTGGCGGCGAAGACTGTTTATTTCGTCGGCCCATATGAGAACTCGCTGATCTGGAACCTCACCCTGACCAACAACAGCGGCACCGCCAAATCCCTGAACGTGTTCGCCTACGCCGAATTCGGCATGATGGAATTTATGCGGGAGCTCCAGTGGCAGTGCTACAACAAGCATCAGGTGTCCGTAACCTACCTCGATAAGGAAGCGCTGGTCTACAAATACGGCGTGGAAAACCAGCCCAAACCCGACGAAACTCCACTGGTTTATTTCGCCTCGGATGCGCCGCTGTATGCCTATGACGGAGACCGTGACGAATTTATCGGGACCTACCGCAGCGAAGCCAACCCGGAGGCCATCGAAGGAGACGGCTGCACCAACTCCACCCTGCTGGGCGGCGACCCCTGCGGCGCGCTTCAATTCCAGGTCACTCTCCAGCCCGGCGAAACCCGGACACTGAACATGTTCCTCGGCTGCGCCATGACCGAAGAGGAAATTGCGGCAGCGCTGGACCATTCCCGGCAAAAAGACTTCGTCGCCAAATCCTTCGCCGCCCTCAACGCCAACTGGGCGGACTACTTGGGCAAGCTGGAATGCCAGCTCCCGGATGAGGAAGCCTCCCGGATGATCAACATCTGGAATCCGTACCAGGCGGAGCGGAACTTCCAATTTTCACGGAACATCTCCTTCTATGCTACCGGAACCTTCCGCGGAGTGGGATACCGGGATACCGCCCAAGACATTTTGTCTGTGATTCCCTTCGATCAGGAGCGGGCCAAGGATAAGATCAAGCTGCTGTTGGGCCAGCAATACCAGGACGGCCACGTAAACCACTATTTTTTCCCTACAGAGGGTTGGGAGCCGGTTACCAGCATCCACTCGGACGATCATCTGTGGACAGCCCTCCCTGTTTGGGACCTGGCCGCCGAAACCGGGGACGCCTCCTTCCTTCAAGAAACCGTGCCGTATTATGACGGCGGAGAGGATACCATTTACGGCCATCTGAAGCGTGCCATCGATTTCACCGCCTCCAAGCTGGGGCCAAATGGCTTCCCACTGATGCTCCGTTCCGACTGGAACGACCAGCTGTTCCGCGTCTGCCGCAAGGGCAAGGGCGAAAGCATCTGGACGGCCATGCAGCTGGGCACCGTGCTTCTGAAAATGCAGGACCTGGCTGTGCTGGCCGGCCATCCCGAGGATGTGGAAGGCTACCGGAAGATGTATGCGGAGCAGCAGGAGCTGGTGAATACCCTGGGCTGGGACGGCAAATGGTTCCGGCGCGCCGTGATGGATGACGGGCGTTTCCTGGGCAGCGATATTCACGATGAAGCGAAAATCTGGCTCAACTCCCAAACCTGGGCCACCTTGTCGGGTATGGCGGAGGAGTCCAAAGGCATCCAAGCCATGGACAGCGTACACGAAATGCTGGACACCGAGCTGGGCATCAAAAAGCTGCATCCGTCCATCACCACCTTCCCTGATCCGGCGGACCCGCTTACCAATTACAACAAGGGTACGGGTGAAAATGGAGCTGTCTTCTGCCACGCCAATACCTGGGCGATTATCGCGGAGTGTATGCTGGGCCGGGGCGACCAGGCGTACAAGTATTACCGGCAGCTCATCCCTCAAGTGGCCATGGAAAAAGCCGGCCTGAACCGCTACAAAGCCGAGCCGTATGTCTACGCCTCCAACCTGTTCGGTCCCGAGTCCGACAAATTCGGTCTGGCCAATGTATCCTGGCTGTCCGGCACCGCTGCCTGGATGTATGTCGCCGCCACCCAATACATTATGGGCATCAAGGCGGACCTGGACGGCCTGCGCATCGATCCGTGTATCCCCTCCGATTGGGAAGGCTTCACCGCCAAACGCCGTTTCCGCGGCTGCGAGTACCAAATTACTGTCACCAACACCAGCCGCTCCTGCAAGGGTGTGAAGGAAATCCGGGTGGACGGCCGGCTGATCGACGGCAACGTACTGCCTGTTTATCCCGCCGGAACAAACGTCCAAGTGGAAGTGGTGTTGTAACAAACGGAGCATGATCCAGCTTCTGCAAATAGCCGGCACGCCTTTTGGGGCATGCCGGCTGGTTGTTTTTGGTCGTCATTGCTGTTCTTTTTGCGATCGTTGCTTTTCCTGTCGTTGCTTTTCCAGCCGGTGCAGTTCTAACGGAAGCTACGGCTCTTATTTCTTGAAAAATCGGGGTTCTCAGATTCTAACGGCGGTGAGAGACCTTATGTGCTGCCAATGGTCAAAAATAACCTGCTTTCCCCCCGAATAACGGCTGTGGCCGCCGTTAGATTTTGGGAAGCCGCTTTTTCGGGGAAATAGCGGCGCTGGCCACCGTTAGAATTCTGATGCGCCAAGAGGCTTGCGCAGCAGCAAGCCCCTTGGTGTTTTTCTGCTAATTACAAGTGCTAATTCATAAACTTCACCGCTTGCAGCAGGCGTTTCACTACCACCGCTGCTTCTGCACGGGTAATGGCTGCTTCTGGGGCAAAATTGCCTGCATCCCGCCCGGCAAAAATCCCCGCTTCGCTCATCTGCGCAACAGCCTCCTTGGCCCAAACGGAAATCTGCGCCTCATCGACGTAGGCGTCGTGTTTCTGCTCTGCATCCGGCATGGCGCCGGCCACGGCACTGCTACTGCCTGCCGCCGCAGCGGCTCTTGCTGCCATCACAGCCGCCTGCTCCCGGGTAATGTGCTCCGTCGGCCGGAATTCTCCGGTTTCGAAGCCATCGGCAAGCCCTGCTTCCACAGCCGTAGAAACGGCCTCAGCATACCAATCGGAAGCTGCCACATCAACAAAGGTTGTTTTTGAGTACGCGACCGGGTCCAACCCAAGCCCACGAGTCAGCATCGCGGCAAATTCAGCGCGGGTGACAAGCGCATCAGGCGTGTATTGATCCTCCGATGTTCCGCTTATCACCAGCTTGGAGGCCAGCAGATCCACCTCCGGCTTGGCCCAATGTCCCTTCATATCGCTGAAGGTTTTGGACAGCTCCAGCACTGCATACAGACTGTTGCCCTTGCGCTTCAGCTCCGCTGCCGGCTTTCCGTCCTGTTGAGTAAATACCGCCGGTACAAAAGAAAGCTTGCCTGTAGCCGGATCAATACGAACTCCTGTGGCGGCAGCCGGATTTACATCCTGGGTAAGAGGCAGCCACCGGCTTACATACTCCTTCCAGGATGTCAATTCTAAATTCCGGCCGTTTATTACCATATCCACCTTGAACTCTACAGGAACACTGATGAGTTTGCCGCCTGTTTCCGCCGCTGCGGATTGAGCCATTTGATGAGTCTTAGATTGGGCTGGAACTAGTCCTATATGGACACGAATCGTCCCATTTTCTCTCCCTGCCAGCAAAGCCAGTTGCTCCGCAGCTCCAGCCAACGGCAGCTCATAGGAACCGGAGCTGCTTCGGATGAACAGCGTCGACTTGCCACCTTGGACGCCAGCCTTCTGTAAAGCAGCAGCCGGCAGCTCCAGCCTGATTGCACTGCTATCCGGCACTTCTACGATCAGACGGTCAACAGCCTCGGTGCTGCCGAGTTTCCCCAACGCTGCCTCCAGAATCGTGGAGGACAACGACAGCACTGTGACGGTTCCTCCTTCCGGCGTTTGTTCGATAGTCTCGGACAAAGAAGCCGCATCCAGCACAATCCCTTCAGCGGTTACCGACACGGGGACTTGACCACTCCCGCCCCCTGTCTGCGGGTGATCTGTCCCGGCAGGCTCCTCAGAATCATCATCTCCAGGGCTGCCGGGGTTCCCGGGATTGCCCGGATTACCCGGAGTTGTCGCCGCTTTGGTGGTCACACTTCCCGTTAGGGCTTCACCCGCATTACCCTTTCGATCTACAGGAATAACAGCGTAGGTATACGTGGTCCCCGCCTTCAGGCCCGAGGCCAAATACTGATACACGGAGCCAGTGACCGTATCCAATACCTGTTCACCCAAACGGATACGGTACTCCGCCACTCCGCTTACATCCGCCGCAGCCGGCCATTCCAGCCTTACCTCCTCCTGCCCGATGCCGTCAGCCGGAAAATCCAGCTTGGCCCCCACGGGCCATTGCGGACCTGCTTGATCCACGGGAGGTTCCCCGGGACCCTCACCACCGCCGGGTTCCGCTGCCAGCACCGTCAGCAGATGCGAAGCATTGCCCGCTCCGTACACTGCTGAGATAACCGTGGTGCCAGGCGAATGCGCCACCACCACACCATTTTCATAAACAGATGCCGTCACCGTATTGCTGCTGGTATACACCACACCTGAAGGAGCCGGCACAGCCTTACCGCTCCAATCTACACCCGTTGCCTGCACCAGTCCGTGTTCCCCTGCCTTAATCGTTGCAGGACCACTCAGTACCAGCCCGGCCAACCGGTCTGCTCCAACAGCGCTTTCACCCAGCGTCAAACTGCCCGAGCGGGCAATCAGACCGAAGTAACCCGGACCGCGAAGCGCATTGGAGGCCGTATCCAGATAATTGAACACCTCCTGACCGTCCACTTTGAAGATCAGCCGGACACCATCCGCTTCCTCGATGCTTCCCAATTCCACATGCTTCTTCGTATTAAACGGCAGCATCGTATTGGGAATCGCATCCCCGGCGAGACTGGTGTGTCCCGCGATATTGCCGTAAATCACTGTCCGGGCGGTGCCGTTGTACCGCTGGAGCTCAATGCCTCCGGAACTGACCACCACCAGATAGTTGTCATCGTTGGAGTAGCTGGCGGTATCACTCTTTTTGCCGAACAGGAGAGCATACCAGCTTGTCGTTCCGTTAATCGTCAGATCGAAATCCAGCAGCTCGTTCTGGTATTGCCTTCCCCGGTAAATGCCGTGGCCGGTGTTGGGTGTGCTGATGTTAATAGAACCATCACCCGCGCTGACATTTTGATTCGTTGGATACACATACCAGTCATCGGCACCGGAGATTTCCTCCTGCAGACCCGACACTGCCGTATCCCCGTAATTCCAGACCCGCACGTGGAAAATACCTGTTTTTTCCTCGCCCAGCCGTTCTCCCTTCACCGTCAGGATCGTGGAACCCTCCCCATGCGCAGTCAAAACACCGTCCTCCGTTACGGAGGCGACTGCAGGATCGGATACGGCAAACACCGCATTGCCCAGCTCCACCGTATTGCCGAAGAAGGTTTTGCCCAAAACCTCAAGGGACTGGGTTGTACCGGAGCGCACCGCCAAAACATGGCCTGCCACATCCTTCAACTCCACCTCGGACAAGGTGTCCCCCACCGTCACCTCCGCTTCCAGTGTACGCAGCATGGATGCATTCAGGATATGGATGAGGACCGCTGTTTTGCCCACCGAAACCCCGCTGACCCGCCCGGAGGCGTCCACTGCTGCCACAGAAGGATTCATCGATTCATAATAGATCGTGCTGCTATCCAGGCTCTGGGGCATATCCTTGCCGTCCCTTGCCTCCACCACAACTTGCCCGCTTCCGCCAACCGCCAGATCCAGCCGCTCCGTCGACCAACGGCGCACCTCGCCACGGACTACACCCGCATAAGCGGACTCCAGCCCCGCCCTGGCCATAATGCTCCGGGCCTCCTCCGGCCATTGTCCGTCTGATACCATTTGGTTGCCGGACTCATAAACATCAATCGCGTTATTAACAAAAACAGACTCCGTCATATAATTGTTCACCAGATCCAGGTTATGGATGCTGGCCTTATAGGCCTGGGCCCATCGTTTGGAGCTATGCCAGGGTGGCGATTCGGAAAGATCGATGACGTTATTTTCATAGCGCCAGTACGTGGTGCCCTCATCGGCATACAGTGCTGCGCTGTCGTCCATCTGGTTGCGGATATAATTGCCCTTCACCAGGTTCTTGTTCTCCGCCGTTCCACCGGAAGCCCCCAGGCTGTAGATGGCTCCGCCGTCCCGCAGACCCTTGCCCATCAGATCGTAGATAAAATTGTTTTCAATCCTCACATTCCGCAGCACCGGGGTAAAAAGCTTATCCCAGCCATACCCGATATGCGTGCCGCTGTAAGGGATGTTGTAGATTTCATTGTGGCTGATATCCATATACTCGGGGAAACCCGCCGAAATAGCCGACGACGACTTATAGTCCACCCCGATATCGTGGATGAGATTGTTGACCACATCGTTGTTTTTCATGATCTTCCGGTGGTCCGCCGGATTGTAGTTTTCCCGGTCAGAGCTGTTGGGCTCCCCCACACTGACGGCGTTGCCGGAGATGTCATAGAAGCGGTTGGCACGGATGAGGCTGTTCTGCACCGCCGTATTCATCCGCACAGCGGTAATCCCCAGCCGGGAAAAATCATTGCCTTCAAAATTGACCGTATTGGCATAGCTCAAATCAATAGCCGCATCCGGCATATAATCCGGTGTTCCGGAGTAGCGCAAATAGTTATTTTGGGCATCGGAATGGCCGTATTCGCTGCTGGGCCGCATCCAGGTGGTGTAGCTGAAATGCAGATTGCGAAACTCCAGGTTGCGGACGGGGTTATCTGCCGACTCGCCACGGATGTCGAGCAGCTTTTCCAACACAGGTGCCACAATGGACGAGGTGCTCATATTTTCCCAAGCGCGCGGTTTGTAAAACAGCTTGTCCGCCTGTTCATCCAGATACCATTCACCCGGTTCATCCAACAGCTCCAAAGCATTTTCGTAGGTGACGGGAACGGTAGCGGAGGTTAATCCACGGTTACGGACCGCGTCCCAGGCCGGCTGGTCCAAGGTCAGCTGCGCTTTTCCTTCGGAGGTGAGTGAAACTGATGTAACACCTACGCGGGAATTGGTCCACAAATCATTAAAAACCAATTCCAGATCATCAGGTTTGGCAAAAGCGGCAAGTACCGGGTCATCGGAAGTATAACCCGCATCCGTTTTGACAGGGTTGGTCAATCCCCCTGTGCTGGAAGCCCGGACAGCCCGGAAACCGTCCACAAACAGCTGGCGGGTCCGCAGACCGGCAGCATCGGCGGAATAAATGCCTTTTTCCGCATCGTACATCGACCAGCCGGTTACCTTCATGCCGCCGCTTACCAGCGCCTCCTCACCCGGATAGCTCCGGTAGGTGACAAAATACCCGTTTTCACCCGAGTCCTGCGGCGTAAAGGTCAACACCTCCGGCAGCACATAGGTGCCACCCCGCAGCAGAACCTCAACATCCCCGGCCATGCCGTTTTTGAGAGCGCGTACCGCTTCCTGTGCCTTGGCAATGGTTTGGTAAGGAGCCGCCTCCGTACCCGGGTTGGTATCCGCTCCGCTCGGGGATACATACAGCCGGTGCGCCACATTGCGGGCCACTACCGTTACTTCCGTTTCCCCGCGAACCAATCCGTTGGGACTGGTAGCATATACCTTCACCTTGCCAGCGGAAACGCCCGTTAATTCGCCATAATGGTCAATGGAGGCAATCTGCGGGTCCGAGGTGCTCCATGTGATAAATTGGTCTGTGGTATGGGCAGGCAGGATAGCAGCCTGAAGCAGGACCCGTGAACCAACAGGCACGCCGGCTGCCACTGTCCCGATATCAATCGAGCTGATCGGCTCCGCAAAAACCCGCACCACAGCCGTCGCCGGCGGTTCCCCGGCAAGCTCCTCCGGCGTTACGGAAATCACGGTTTCTCCTGGCGCAAGGGCGGTTACCACTCCGCTGTTCGTCACCGTTGCCACCTCGGGATGGCTGGAGGTCCAGACGGCGTTCCGGTTGGTGGCGTCAGCCGGATGGAAGACCAGCTCTAGCGGCTGGCTGGTGTTGGCGGCAATATCGTAGCTCTCCTTGGAGAAGGAAACGCTTTCCAATTTCTTGTAGGAGTAGACATGGAACTCGTCAAAATAGACGGTGCCGATGCTGTCCTTGAAGAAGCCCATGGACATCTTGTCGAAGGTGCCTGTTGCTTTAAGCGGCTCCCCGGACAGCTTTTGCACATCGTTAATGTAAAAATCGTAAGTACCCGCTTCCGTATCCAATGCGATGCGGATGGTATACCAGGTCCCCGCCTGATAGTCCTCCAGCCCGGTCCAGGCGCTGGCGCCCGCCTTCATGTAGGAGATTTTCCCGCCGTTTAGGGCGAATTGAGCCAGATTGACGGTGCCCGCGTTGATGTAGGGCAGATAGATCACAGCATTAGTCTGCTCCGCCCGGAACTGGTAGGTCAGCACACTCTTGGGTGTGGCGCCGGTGAAGGAGCGTGAAATGGTATAAGTGGCGCTGCGTTTGGCAGATTGGGAATAAGCCAGCGCCCGCCCCGGATGACCGTCCACCTCCTGGACGGACACAGCAATTTCCGGGTGGGAGGCGATGCTCCAGCCGGAGGGTTTGCCGCCGATGGCCGCAGCATCGAAGGTATCGGCCAGGACGTTGCCTGTTGCCGCCGACGCGGTTTGCAGCGAAAGGCCAGACATGGGTATGAAGCCGGAAATGGAAGCAAAACCCGAAATTGGAGCAAAGCCGGTCAAGAGCATCAGCGCAGATAAGAAAGCGCATACAAACATACGTAAAATTGCGGACTGTCGAATAGGCTTGGTGCGAGTATCCATCATTCACACTCCTTTGAATAATTAGCGTTACGCCCGACGAGGACGCGTTGAACTCGGTTTTTTGAGTTTAATCCGCCTTCCCGGCCCATCCGGTACGATTTGTACTCGGTTTATCGAGTATAACCCGTCCCTTGGGCCTCCCACCCCCGCCGCAGCAGATGTACCCGGTACCGGGTACATCCTGCCTCTCCACGCGGGGCCGCTTACGCGAAAATGTGGTACGGATCAGCGTACAGCTCCGCAACCGGCTGGCCATCCAGCAAAAGTGTGCACCGTCTGGGCATGGCACCCGCCACTTTACGCGGCACCTCTGCCTCCGGTACAGGCACATCGCGGAGGGTATACCGGTTAAGGTAAGCTTCCAGCTCCTCCACGCTTGCTTCCCCGTCCACGGCCACCACCGCCCAGCCGGCCTCCAGCCTCCAGCTTTCCAGCCGGGCCGCTTCCGCCCGGGAGCTCAGCACCTGGCGCAGCCTCAGGGTATCCCCGTCCATCACCGCAGCCACAGGCTGCTGCTTTCTCTCCGCATCCTCCGCAGCCAGCCCCATCAGGGCGGTTACTGCAACGGCGGCATGGGGATAACGCAGCACATGCCACAGCCGGCTGCCCGCCTCAGTCGCAATCGTCTCCAATTTCCCGTCGAAACGGTGGACCACCCACTCATCCGCCAGCTCCTTCACCTGGTTGTTCACCCGGTTCATGCTCCGAAGCACCAGCGCTGCATTTTCCCGCTGAGAGGAAACCGTCTGTACGTCCGGATAAATCCTTTCTTTAAATAATGCCGGGCTGAGATATCCGCCATGGAAATCATGCGTAGGATGGGTGCGGATGGACTCCCCCTCGTCCACATACCATCGCAGATACGACACCTGTTTGTCCTTTACGCTGAAGCTTACAGGAAAGGACTGCCACCCCAGACCCCAGGTAGGCCATTGATACGAGCCCGGAATCACCGGAAAACGGCTTAGGCTGCCCAAGCGGACATTCCCGCCGATCCAGCTGTAGGCGCGGGCATCGTCAAACACCCTCTCCTCCCGGACGCGCGGCAGTAACTGCTCCTCCTGCGCCCGGATCCCCGCCGCAAGCTCCGGCTCCAGCAGCAGCAAGGAAACCAGATCATTCAAGTTGAAGGTGTCACCGCTCATATCGGCAAAATCCCGTACTCCCGCTGCCGCCCACAGCAGGCTTTTGCGGATGGTTTCGCCCTTGAAGTTATAACTCCGGATGGCGGGCACAATCTCTTCCCCGGCATGAAACCGGAGAATCTCCTTCAGCTCCTCCATCCTGGCGGCTAGCCGTCCGGTCAGCTCCTCATCCCTGCCGCCAATGGCCCGCATGGCAATCCGAAGCGCATTCATCATGACGCTCTGGTATACCAGACTCAGGTTTTCTCCCCAGCCCCAGCCCCGCCGGGCGGTATAATCCTCCCACCGGCGGAAGAACTCCACACCCTCCCGGGCGTAGTGCTCCTCCCCCGACAGTACGGATGCAGCCAACAACATAGCCCCGTCGCTCATAATCTTATTGGGGTAATAAATTTCGGGATGGGCACATTCGTGGCTGAACCAGACGGCGGCATGGCCCAGCATCCGGTCCATCAGTTCCACATGTTCTGCGGGAAAAACATCCGGAACGCATAACCGCACCGTCACCAGCGGCATCAGGATAAAAAACGCCGCATTGGAGTCCTGGATTTCCGCCTCTTCCCGGTACCAACGGAAGCCTCCGTAGTGGGGATGCGCCGGGTCGGTAATCTGCAGCGCCGCCACCGCCTCCAGAATCTCCAGTCCCTTCTCAGCCGGAAGCCGGCCGGTCAGCAAACCGAAGGTATAATATCCGGCTGAGTAACGCCCCTCATGGCAATAAGGCAAATGGGCAACCTGGCGCGTATGCCCAGGCCGGTCATACCGGACAAGCCCCTCTTCCAGCACGGCCTCGTGCAGAGCCGCCTCAAAGCTGCGCTCCAGAACTGCCTTTACTTCACTGTTCATCCTTGCTCCTCCTTACGTGCAGCAGAAAGGCGCACCCTGCGGTCCGCCCTTCTGGCTCATCATGCTGCTGGTTTATTTCTTCTGGGCTGCCGCCATTTTATAGATGTCCGCCATCAGAATCGCGGTGCCCTTGTTTTCGTCGTACCATTTGGCATAGAAATCATCCACCTTGGTACCGCCCGCTTTTTCCCAAGCTGCCTTGGCATCGGTAATGAACTGGTCCACACTGTAGCTTTTGCCGCTGACAATGGTTTTGTTCGCTGCATCCAGAATCGTCTTGTTGGCATTGGTGTTGATGGTAGCCAAGTCCTGAGGCAGGTTGGGCAGGTATGCCTTTTGGGTAATGCCCACCATCGGCGCTTTTTCATTGATGTACAGGGTTCTGGCCTGCTTCACCAGCTCGCCCAGCTCCTTCTCGGTAGGAGTCGGATTCACCTTGTTGTCCAAACCGTAGCAAGGACCGACAATAGGCTGAAGCATGTTCATATCCCGGTTGTAGTCCCGCTCCTTCTTGTTCTTGTCAGCATCGATGACCTGGGCGCAGCCGTTGCTGGTAGGTGTGTAGTGGACACCCTCCATGCCAAACTCGATGGTTTTGGTGAATTTCTCGGTGACCATAAAGTCGATTTGGCGCATAACCGCTTCCGGGTCCTTGGTAGCCGCGTTGACCATCCCCGTCATTTGGATGGGGTTGCTGGACAGAGGGCTGAACTGGCCGAATTCGGTTTTTGGAAGCGGGATGATGGCAATTTCAGCTGTAGGCACATTCTTTTTCAGGGTTTCGTAGATGGTAATATCCGCCCCGTTGCCGCCGTAAATCCCCAGCTTGCCGGTAATCCAGGCCTGCTTCTGCTTCTCGCCGTTTTTGTCGGTGACGAAGTCCTTATCAACAACGCCCGACTCGTACAGCTCCTTCTGGAAGCCGATAGCTGCTTTAATCCGGTCCCAATTGTGAACAACCTTGTCATTTTCCAGAATCCACGGAACCTGGTCTGTGCCGAACAGTGTGAATCCGGTTCCAAACATATGGTTAAGCACAATGCCGGAAACGAAGCTCAATCCGATGCCTTGGGTATCCGCCTTGCTGTTGCCGTCCGGGTCCTGGGTGGTGAAGGCCTTGGCTACTTCAAGCAGCTCCGCCGGGGTGGTGGGGGTCTTCAGATTCAGCTTCTTCAACCAGTCGCTGCGGATAAAAAGGTAATGCTGCGGGTTAACATCCATCGGGCGGCCTACCGTGTAAAGTTTGCCGTCAGCCATGGTGCCCGCTTTTTTCAGGGCCGGATATTTCTCCAGCACCGCTTTGTATTCCTTGCTGCTTTTGTTGATCAGGTCATCCAGGGGCAAAAGCTGCTTCTGGTTGTAAAGCTGACCTTGATAAGCGGTATCGTATTCAAAGATCAGGTCCGGCGCGGAGCCCGAGGCAAACAGGACGTTAAACTTCTGCAGGGACTCAAAGCGGGGAACGGTTACATATTTCACGTCGTTGGGGCCGTTTTCGTTGACCCACTTGGTCCAGCGGTTGTTGTCCATGGTGCCTTCTTCGGCAGGGACTGTGCCCCGGTCGTACAGGGAAATGCTGATGGAGCCGCGTTTAGCCGGAGCTGTACTGGATGTCCCGCTGCTGGCGTTGGGGCTGGTATCGGATGCACCCTTATTGTCATCACCGCAAGCGGCGGCAGTTAATGCTAACGTAACGGCAGCGGCAGTAACGGCGGTGGTTTTCAACCAAGTCTTTTTACTCATAATCTGTAATGACCTCCCTTAATGTCCTCATTATTGTAGTACAGTAAGGCTTGTTTTGCTCGTTTTCTAATTCCTCTTTGTTTACTCCGCAGAGTCTGGCGGATGAAAATGTTTGACAAATATTCGGGAGGAATGACTGGGAGGATATGGTGTGACTTGAGGGCGAGTTTTTTTGTCAGCTTTGAAACCTTGGAAAATCAATTATAATCAAAGCTGGCAAAATTGTCTGAGCATCCAAGTCACCCATATCCGGGAAGGAATGGATCTCCATGAATATATATTTGTCTTTTTTTCCTCCGAACAGACTTCTACCCCTTGATGGCCCCAATCATCACCCCCTTAACAAAATACCGTTGCAGAAGCGGATAAACAATCAGCATGGGAATCACCATAATCATAATCCCCGCCGCCTTGATGCCCTCCGGTGTAATATTGCTGACCTCCTCCTGATTCATCATGTTGAGCTCCTGAAGCACCGACTGGCTTTTGATCATCTGCTGGATCAGCACCGTCATGTTGTACTTGTCGGCACTGTTCATATAGATCAGCACGTTGAAGAAGGCATTCCAATAATGCACCCCGTAGAAGAGGGCGATGGTGGCGATCATCGGCACCGACAGCGGCAGCATAATCCGCAGCAGCACCCTCCACTCTCCCGCACCGTCCATCCGGGCGGCCTCCACCAGTTCATCGGGAATACTTTCGAAGAAGGAACGCATAATCAGCATGTTGTACGTGCTTACCAGAGCGGGCAGCCACAAGGCGCCATAGGAATCCACCAGGCCCAGCTGCTTGATCACCAGATAGGTGGGGATCAGACCGCCGTTGAACAGCATGGTGAACACAATCACCAGCGTCAGATAACGCCGCCCGTAGAACCAGCTCCGGGACAGGGGATACGCCGCGAACACGGTGAAGATCATGCTCAGGACCACACCCACCACCGTAATTTTCACATTGTTAAAAAAAGCATTCACAATCGGCGTGCCGTCGAACAGCAGCTTATAAGATTCCGTAGTAACATCCACCGGCCAGAAGGTGACGAAGCCGGAGAGCACCGCATCCTTGCCGCTCAGCGAGACGGAGGCCAGATTCAGAAGCGGCAGCAGGCAGATGAGGCCGGCCAAGGATAAGAGGAAATAGTTGACGCCATAAAAGACTTTTTCTCCCGTTGTGTATTTCATTGTAAGCCTCCGTCTACCATAGGGATTTGTTAAAGCGCTTGGCAATGGCGTTGGTCAGGATCACCAGGGTAAAGGCAACCAGGGATTCGAACAAGCCCAGCGCAGTGGTCAGACTGAATTGGCCGCCCTGCAGGCCGATTTGGTAAATATAAGTGCTGATGACCTCGGATATATTGGACACGATAGGGTTCTGCAGCACATAGATCTGGTCGAAGCCCACTTCCATGACCCGTCCCATAGCCAGGATCAGCATGATGACAATGGTGGGGCTGATGCCCGGCAGGGTCACATGCCACATCTGCTTGAACTTGCCTGCGCCGTCCATACTGGCCGCTTCATACAGGCTGGGATCGATGGTAGTCAGGGCTGCCAGATAGATGATGGCGTTGAAGCCCGTATCCTTCCAGATGCCGGAACCCAGGAACAAGGAGATCCAGGACCATTCCTTAAACAGGAAGGCGAAGGGTTCCGCTCCCGTCAACCGGCCCATCACGCTGTTGACGACACCGCTTTGGGCGAACAGAGTAATGACGATACCGCCGACAATAACCCAAGAGAAGAAGTAGGGCAGGTACACCAGGGTTTGCACAATTTTCTTGAACCACATCTTTCTGACTTCATTCAGCATTATGGCCAGAGCGATGGGGAAGGGGAAGCTGATGAACACGGATAACAAGCTTAGCATTAAGGTGTTGCGGATAATCTGGACAGATTGGGCCTGGGTGAACAGATTGCGGAAGTTCTCCAGACCGACCCAGGGACTGCCGAAAATCCCGTCGTGAAAATTGTAGTTTTTGAAGGCGATGACCAGCCCCGCCATGGGGGTGTACTTGAAAATCAGGTAAAATGCCACAACAGGCACAAACATCGTCCACAACGGAACGTTAAGCGCAAACCGCTGGGTTCTCCAAAATGGAACCTTTTTGGCGGGAGCCGTTGCGGCGCTGACAGCCTGGCCTCCGGTTGCGTCTAATGAATTTGGCTTCATGCCGGACCTCCTCGGGTGAATTGAATTGCTGCATGCCCCAACCTTACCCGCCCTGCCCCCAAGCGGCAATATTCAATATTCCGGTTAATCCGCAGGGAGCCCGCCGGGCCATATCCCGATTCCGGTTAAGCGAATTCCCGTTATAACGGCTGACCTTCTGCTCCTGCCCGAAGATAGCAAAAAGCCGCCAGTTCTGCGCCCTTGACGGCACTTTGGGGGTACACAATTTTCTTGTTAATGGGGTGCTAACGAATCTGTGCCACGCTATTTTGCCAGAACAAGCTTAATAAAAAATCTAACGAATCTCTGCCACTCTATTCCCCCTTTTTGGCACCCATTCGGCGTCAATCAGGACAAATAGCGTGGCTAGGATTCGTTAGATTTCAAACATGCCCATATCCAGCCAAATAGCGCTTCACAGATTCGTTAGAATCGCCACTACCGCCCTTCCGCTCCCCGTGCTTCCCGTTCCTTCCGGTAATCTCCGGGAGTGACGCCCTCTACCTTTTTGAACACGCGGATAAAGGACATGGGGTATAAGTATCCTACATGTTCGGATATGCTCTGCACAGAATCCTGGGTGGTCTCCAGCAGCTCCTTGGCCAGCTCCAGCCGCAGCCGCGTGAGATAATCCACAAACTTCTCCCCGAATTCCTCCTTGAAGATCCGGCTCAGCGTCTTCTGGTTCATGCCGAACTGCTCTCCGATCTGGGCCAGGGACAAATTGGGATCACGGAAATGCTCCGCAATATACTGCCGGACCAATGCCGCTTGGGAATACTGCTCCCGGTTGGTGCGCAGGTCCTGCAGCTTTTCCGCCGTGGCCGCCAAGGAAGTAACCAGAGCCAGTCTGGCCTCCTCCATCCACTCCACCTGCTCCGTAATCGCCTGCAGCTCCGCCAACCCCACTTCCCGCCACACATGCTGCAGCTCCTGGGGGGCATCCTGCATTTCACGGATCAGCTGCGCCTTGAACAGATGAACAAAACGGGCAATGTCCTCCTTGCCATATTCCCCTCCCGCCATGGACAGGAAGGCGCTGTTCAGCCGCTCCTGCCAATCGGGATTGCCCAGCCGGTACAGTTGGGCCGCTTCCTTCAGCTCCTGGAGGACAGCGTCGATTTTTACGCCTCCATCCGCACCCGGCTCCATAAACCGGTAGACCCGGTTGGGACCGGTGGCGATTTTGCGGTCCACGGCCAATTCCGCCTGGTCGTAGGAGGCCGACAGCAGCGGCACCTCCCGGATTTCCCGGCCCAAGCCCACGGTGACGGTGAACTTCAGATACAGCTCCACCCACAGTCGAGCCTTCTCCAACATAGACGCCAGCTTATCCGCAAACACCTCGACCTGTTCCTTTTCCTCAGCGGTACGGCTCCTCCAATACAAGAGACCAAGCCGGTTGGGGCCAATCCATTCCGCCCATAAGGACTCGCCCGATTCCGCGGCCATTTCCTGGATCACGCTGCGGATGGCGAATTTAAACAAAGCTTGGTCGCGGACACTGTATTCCGAAGCAAAAGCTTCATAATAGTCCATTTCCACTATGCCCACAATGGCCTTGTCTACGGAGAAGGAAACCCCCAGCTTCTGGGTTTCCTCATGGAATTCCTCTCCGGACAATACCTGGTTGCCCTCCAGCAGCTCCTTGAAGAAGTGGGTTCTGCGGTAGACCAGACCTTCCGCCTGCTGCTGCTCGAAGCTGTTGGCTTCGGCAATCAGACTTTCCAGCGCATGGTCGATAAAGGAGAAGTCATCGTCCCCTTCCTCCCGGAGCAGTAAACTGTTCTTCCGCTGCCCGAAGGTCTGCACCCGCTCCAATAACTGCTCCAGCGGCCGGTAATGGCGGTGGCTGATATACGTCATCGCAACAATACCGGCGATAACGGCAATCAGGCCGACCCCGAACCAGATATAAGTAAAGGAGGAGAGCAGAGAAAACCAATTTCCTTTTTGCAAATCCATACTCACCTGAAAACCGGACAAAGCGGACAGGGCATACGCACCGTCCTTATCATTAGGACAGGCTGCCACTGGATTCGCGAAGCTGTGGCCCGCCTGATCGGCCAGACAAACCTTGGCCCCGCCTTCAATTTGCATTTCCCGGACCAACGCCTGCAGGGAGCCGGAACGGATGTTGATGACGATGAGTCCCTGCTCACCGGAGAAATACGGCACCCGCTTCACCAGTGAGATCACAGAACGGTTCTGCTCATCACCGGGAAACAGCGCAAGATTGCGGATTTCACTCCACATATTGGGCCGCGGCATATCCATCACCTGGCGGATAAAAGCGTCGTCCCCGAACTCCCCCAGCTGGGAGGAGAAGGATTGCATCAATATTTTGCCGTCGGATTGGCGGTATAAATAAACGGAATCCACCATGGGAAGCGGTGCCATAAAATCCAGCAGCGCATTGGTTGTCCGGTAATAATCATACGTTCCCATAGCGCCGGATTCGTCGAAATAGCTGACCACCTCACTATTTAAGAGGAGCCCTTTACTGGCCATGGTATCCACGTTCTGGAGAGTGGCATCCACAATCTGCATCACTTGCCCGGCAAACACACGGTTAGCCTGGACGGTCTGGCGTTTGGTGGTTTCCCCCATTGTCAGGAAGAAGGTAAGAATCAGGCAGAAAACGACTGTCAGGAAAATAGGCAAATAAGAGAGGATGAGACGATACAGCCATTTTTTCTGCATGCGGGCATTCGCTCCTGTAGATAGTCATCCATGCGGCATGGACCATGTTGTGTGGGTCTGGTATCGATCCCCTCCATCTTACCGTATCTTCGGCCCAAAAGACATATTCACAATTCTCGTTAATCCTCCAACAAGATTCATTTCCGGTGAATGATGTTAAGAATATAGAGAACACTAGGTTAAAAAATCCATAGATGAGGTGATCCCATGCTGCACCATAACGAAGCCCACCGGGAAGGACTGGAAACCATCCGTAAGCTGATCAAGGGAATTGACACGGCGATGCTGACCACCGTAACCGATGAGGGTCTCGTATCCCGGCCGATGAAAACCCAGGATGTGGAGTTCGACGGGGATATCTGGTTTTTGACCAAGAAGGATACAAGCAAATACTATGAGCTGCTTCATAATGCCCAGGTGAATGTGGCCTATGCGGATAAATCCTACGTCTCCATCAGCGGGACAGCAGAAATTGTACAAAGCCGGGAGAAGGTCAAGGAATTCTGGAACGCCATGTATGAAAAAATGCTGGAAACCACCTGGGAAGACCCCAATATTGTACTCATTAAGGTAAAGGCCGAAAGCGCCGAATATTGGGAGTCCGGCAGTGTGTTCAAACAAGCCAAATTCCTGTTCGAGAAGCTGACCGGCAAGGAAACCGATACCAAGATGAACGATACCGTTCAGTTGTAGGTTTTTACGCGGATATTCCGTTCTCAAAACAAGAACACCAGGGACTGCCGGCATTCCACCGGGGGCTCCTGGTTTTTTTGTGGAATAATGTACAAGGTTTGCCCCATCTATTGACTCGACCGTTGCGTCGTACTTTACAATGGTCACATCAGATCATATTTGGAGGCAAACCGATGAGTGAGCTTATTAAAATTCGTGAGATGTCATTGAAATATGATATTTCTGCCCGCGCCTTAAAATATTACGAGGATATGGGGCTGTTAGCCAGCACCCGAAGTGATGAGTACGCCTACAGAATGTATGATGAAACGGCTGTCAAAAGACTGGAGCAAGTCCTGATTCTGCGCAAGCTCAACATAAGCATTAAGGATATTCAGCGCATTTTTGACGCGCCGGATTCTGCGGTGGTACTGGAGGTTCTCCGGAACAAAGTCAGCAACATTGACGAAGAGGTTTCCCTGCTTCATGAGTTGAAGCTCATCGTGTTGGACTTTATCGAGCAAATCAAAAAAGCCGATTTTGCCAAGGATGCCGATGTGAAGCTGCTTTATGCCAAAGCGCAAGAAATTGAAGGACAGCTTGTAACGGTTGATTACAACGGCAATCCGTCTAATGTGAACCGTCTCCTGGAAATCACTGAGCAGCTTGACAAGAAGATCCCGGATGTCATGATTGTAAGAATGCCGAAATTCCTAGCCCTGGCATCGCCGTATCAGAGCTTTGGCGGATTGTTCAAGGAAGATAGTCTTATGTTCTGGATGGGCAGGCACAGCCACCTGGAGAAAAACGTTATTTTTGATTCCGCTGACTTTTTGTGCAGGAGAAACGACGGGAAATTCAGATGGTTATACAGCGTCAATGAGAGTGTTAAGGAAATGGACTCCCTGCCTTACGAAGTGATCGAATTCGAGGGCGGCTTATACGCTTCCGCGGTGTGTATTGACGGCGACGACGACAGCCTGATGAAGGTTGAACAAAAAATCATCAAATGGCTGGAAAGAACAAACTTTATCCTGGATAGAGAACGCGACATTATGGGGAACATGACCTATAATGACGAGGAAATCAAAAAAGGCCTTGGTTATGAACAATTGCAGCGGTATGTGCCCATAAAAGTAAAGGAAGTGTAATAACCACAAAAAAGCCTGCCGGATCATGCTTCATGTCCGCCAGGCTTTTTTATTATGAATCCTTTTCTTCCTTTCCCGTATACGTTGGATTGTGTACATCCGCTGTCTGCTGTTAGCTGGTACCAGCGCAGAGCAATTGACCTCTTACATCACTGTATGTACTGAAGTACTAAGAAATTAATGGGGAAAACTAAATCATGACAATAACAATTCCATCATAAGGTATTATATTATATAATATAGGAGCAGGTCTCAAATAAATCCATTGAATAAAATGAGGAGCATTTATGCGAAAGGATGGATAGGGTGATAATGAAAATCAAAAGCATTTTATCTATTTTTCTACTTTTGTTGGTCTTAATAGGTTGTTCAAATTCAGAGTATACTCGAATAAAAAATGAAAACTTACAATTAAAAGAAACGGTAATTAATCTAGAATCAAACTTAAAAGAGAATAATGATTTAATTAAGAAGTTAAAAGAAGAAGCACAAAATAGTGAAGTAACAAATAACGAAGATATACATTCATTTTTTAATGTTAATACTGAAAAGATTCTTTTTATTTCAAAAACACTAGAAAAAAAAGACCTAACTATAGATGATATAAAGATACAAATGGGAAATCCGATAAAAACTGAAACATATGAAGGTGTAAGTGGCAAGTATACCGTTTTAAAATATGAAGGAATTGAGTTTACATTTCATGATCATATAAAGTGGTATAGAATTATTAAGCCTGATTTGTCTACAGGCAGAGGAATTAAAATTGGTTCATCAAAAGAGGAAGTCTTCGATGCATATTCAAAAGATTATTCTGGGTTTCTGGAACAAGGTTCAATGTTAATTTATGGTGAAAAAGCTGGCATATCATTTAGGGTTGAGAACGAAAAGGTCCAAGAAATAATCGTGCGTTTCGAGTATGAATAAACAGAAAGGTTAGGCATGTAGCCTAACCTTTCTGTTTATTCAGTAAATTATCTCCATAGTATTTTTAGGTAACATTTTAGAAGTCATAACGCTCGGCAGCATTAGAAGCTGAGGACGTCCAACTCCCCGGGGACTCGGCTGCATCATTATAAACAGCATTCCAATGCGTATCATAACTGGTGGTACCATTGTACCACGTGCCACGAACGTAAATAATATACTCAACATATGATTTCGAAGAATTTGCAGGAATTGAAAATGAATATATGTTGCTTCCTAAACTTGTACCAGTAGCAGCAGTCCAAGTGGTTTGATCATTGTATTTCCAATAAGCTTTAGGTGTTGAACTAGGTGCGGTCCTAGAGCCGTTATATATGCCATATATGGTTGCTTGTAGAGTTCCCGTGGATTCGTTGTAGTTAACAAATTTAACAAGGGTATGATCGTTTGTATAGGTTCCAAATCCATAAGTATTGTACATATATGGATATGGATCAACAGTAATTCTACTTGTTGAAAGAGTTGTAGAACTAGATGTGTTAACTTCCCAGTGTAGATGATAAGCTACACCTCCGGAATTACCAGAGACACCTATCTGGGTATTTTTTGTAACAGAAGTTCCGGAAGTAGTTATTGCAATGGAATTTAAATGCATATAAGTTGAATACCAGGTTGTTGTACCGCGTACATGTTTCAAAATTACATACTTGTTTCCATCAGAAGCGGTTCCAGTACCATAAATAGTCCCATCTGCGATAGGATACACTTCACGAAGATAGTTTCCTTTTGAAGAATCATAGGTACTATAGTCTACTCCTCTATGAAATTCCCCCGACCTAGGTTCATTATATACACCAGTAATTGTTTGGGCTTGCCAACCTGTGTGTAAAGGGCTTTCAATTGATAACGTAGCTAAACCAGAAGGGTTCTTTGCTCCACCTTGAACATAGGATAATGCATAAGCATGATTAAGTCCTATTGACACAAAAAAGAGGGCTGAAAGTAGAATGGTAGAAATTTTCTTCATACGATTTTATCCTCCTCAATTAAGTGTAACAACAAAATAGTTTTCATTTATCAAGGGTATCTTAAGTTCAGAATTATTTTCAAATACTAGATTATCAAAGCCAGCTTTAAATGAACTATCAGAAGGCTCAATAATTTCAGTTAAGGCTTGGTTATTCAAATCGTATACATAAACAACATGTTTTTCAATTTTTCCATCAATGTAAATTCCCATAAAGGCAAACTTACCACTTGACTGACTCCAACTTCCGTAATTGTTAAATAGATGTTGCTTATTTGTCTGTGGAATTTCAATGATAGTTCTAGTCTTTATGTCGTAAATTCCAAAAGTATTATCTAGAATCCCTTCAGATTTATAGTATCTGAATGATATTTTATTATTATCCGGCGATGAATTAATTACATGTCCCGGTATCTTATGCTCAACAATATTACCATCATTCCCCATCTCAATTACTAACATACTTTTGCTCGACTCCAGATCACTAAGAAGAAGTAAGTTATCATCATTAGCCGAAATAAATGATATGTTCCCATATTTTTCAGATGATACAAGTTTTTTTACTTCTCTTGACTCTAAATTCATCTGCCAAACACTATTTTGCCCATTTTTAGAATCATAGTTGCTAGTATAATATAACTTCCTATTAACGAGATGCCCTGCTCCTATTACACTCTGAATATGTTTTTCCGATTCATCTTCATGTTTAATTTTTATGCCGCTCATCTTTTTTGCTAAATCACCTAAATCATCTATTACTTTCCCTTCTTTATCCACAATATAGATTTTGTCATTTGATTTACTCATTACTGCTGCCTTGTTTGACATTTCTTCAGGATTTACTCCTTTAGTGGGAAGGATTGAATCCTCTTTAATATAAATATCTGTTCCATCAAGGGTAGTAACAGATTGATTAACTTCTTTTTTCTGGCTACTAATTACATAAGGATTAAATGCTGCGGTAGTGTTCACGAGTAAGATTGTCCCTCCGACAAGAGCTACGGAAGAAAAGATAATAAACTTTTTGTTTATCAAATTCATCTTTTTGCCCTCCTATAAAGGTATCTGACCTTTTAGATTTTACTGCAGACAACGTAAACACTAATCTTCGATTTTTATCTGACCTATCCCTTCCCAAACACAATGCTTATGGTATGTTTGTCCCCTCCCTTCAGTTGCTTAATATATAATTACAATCTTCATTTCTCATGGGAGTTGGTCTAGGAAGATTTCTGAAGATAGCAATACAGGCAATAGATGTTTTAGTTACTACTTTTCAAAAAATGTAATATCCATATAATGATATTTATTTACATCTATATACATTAACATATCATAATATGGAATTTATGTGAATGTCTTTTTGCAAATTCATACAACATTTTTGATTGGCTCAGTTTTTGAATGATCTATTCGGCTTCTATGAGACTTCCGCTCTTCAAAGACCTGTAGCGGGCTTTCATTGCCACGCTATTACCCTAACGGACGAAGCATAACAAAAGCCTGCCGGATCATGCTTCATGTCCGCCAGGCTTTTCATATTCAGTTATTTCGCCTAATCCTCCACCACAAACAGCAGGTCCATTCCTTCAGCATCGATCCGCAGGCTCCGGTCCTCCAGGAACCACACATCACTTTGTTTGATATATATGAAAAAACCGCCAGCGGACATCTGAGTAACCGGATCATTCGGCTCCGGCTTCTCCCGCAGGATCCCCCACACATAGGGCTCGCTCCCGCCTCCGGCATACCTCACATATACCCGGATATAATCCCCTTCCGCAAAATCCCATTCCTGCTTCAGGCAGGAAACAGCCGATTCCGTAATTTGCAGATTCATAATTGCACCTCCAAAGTTAATCTCCATTATTGCCAACTTCCGCTGGACGGATACGGGTAATTCCGGATACCGCAGGTTAACACCACCCCCGATCAATGCTATAATAACATGTAAACGCTTCACTGTAAGCAAGTGCCGGTTCCGAAGGGTGGTCTCATGAAGAAAAAATCCACAATTAAAGGCCGCATCATTCTGATCATGACGGTTTTTGCCCTGCTGTGCGCCACGGTGCTGTCCGTGTTCAGCTATCAGCTCATCTCCTTTTTCCAGCGCAAAACCACCATCCAGGCCACCAAGTTCAATCTGCAGCTGATTGCCAATATCATCGATCAGGATCTGATTAATCTGAGCGCCTTGGCCATGAAGTGCAGCACCAATTCCCCGACGAACGCTAGGCTGGCCGATTATTTTAAAGCCGAGGAGCCCAGCCCCTGGATGGCCATTGATGTATTCAACGCCATGCAGGATGAGTTCCGCAGCAACCGTTCCAATACCTATGCCCGGCGGCTGATCGCAACGAATAACAACACTCTTTTTGTGCAGGTGGACAGCGCCGGCAGCTCCATCCCCCTGAATGTACATAACCTGGATAAACTTCCGAAGCCCGGCGAGCTGGGCGCCGAACAATGGAACGTGGTGATGCAGGACCCCTTCTCCACCGCCACAGTCCTCCCTTTTGCCATGCCCATCTACGGTAATGGAGCCTCCAACATCGGAACGGTCTATTTGTTTGCCAATGCAACAGTCATTACGGACAAGCTGAAGGGATACAGCATTCCCAAGGACTCCCGGCTGGTGCTGACGCTGGGCGGTACGCATTATCAGATTACCGGGGACAAGGTCTCCATAGAACCCATCCGCTATGAGGAGGAGCCCTATACCAACAGCAATTTCGATGATCTGGGGGCAGCGTTGTCCTATATTGCCGGAGGCTCGGACCGGCAGCTGGCCGTTTCCTATCCCGTCCGTTCCGGAGTGGTGCTGACCCAAACCCTGGAGGGCAACCAATTTGCGCCCCAGGCCAATATTTGGCTGTTCCTGATGGCGGGGGTTTGCCTGCTGGTTATTGGTGCAAGCGGCATCATTACCCTGTATTTGACCCGGACCATCAGCTTGCCTGTGGAAAAGCTCAAGAAACGGATGGACAAAATCGCCCAAGGCCAGTTTTATATGGACAAAAATATCGAATGGAACAGTGAGCTGGGGGATGTGGGCAGAGGCATCAACCGGTTATCCCAGGACATTGTGGCGTTGATGGAGAACCGTATGGCCCAGGAGAAGCAGAAGCAGGAGCTGGAGTACCGTGTGCTCCAGAGCCAGATCAACCCCCATTTCCTCTATAATACACTGAATTCCATCCGGTGGATGGCGACCATCCAGAATGCCACCGGCATTGCCGAAATGACCACCTCCCTCTCCCGGCTATTGCGCAGCATCGCCAAGGATATGGGCAAGCCGGTTCTCCTGAAGGATGAGCTGGCTCTCCTGGACGATTATTTCCTGATTCAAAAATACCGCTACGGAAGCAGCATCACTATGGAGCGGCAGGTAGAGAGTGAAGACTTGCTGTCCGCCCTGATCCCCCGGCTAACCCTTCAGCCGCTGGTGGAAAACGCCATTTTCCACGGCATTGAACCCAAAAGCTCGGGGCATGTGCACATCACCGTTGCCCGGCAGGGGGTTTTTGATATCCGCATTGCCATTGAAGACAACGGCGTAGGCATGGAAAGGGACCAGATTGCTGCCGCACTGGCGGACGAAGCCTCTGCTGCCAAGGGTTTAATGGAGCATATGGGGCTCCGCAGTGTCAACGAACGGCTGCGCCTGGCCTACGGCGAGCGGTACGGCATAACCATTGAAAGCGAAGTGGGCCGGTATACACGCATTATCATATTGCTGCCCTTCTATACTAAGGAAACGATGGTTTCCGGAACAAGGATGTGACCGCATGATCAAGCTGCTTATTGCCGACGACGAGGCATTGGTATGTATAGGCCTGCAATCCATGCTGAAATGGGAGGAATACAACATTGAAATTGTGGGTATCGCCCACAACGGCGCCCAAGCGGAAGATCTGATCGCTTCCCTGCAGCCGGACATTGTGATTACCGATATCAAAATGCCGGTGAAAACAGGACTGGAGGTGGCGGATGCCGTCCGCAGGAAACAAGGCCGCCTGCCTCTCTTCATCATCCTGACCAGCTTCGAGGAGTTCGAATATGCCAAAAGCGCAATAGAGCTGCAGGCCGTGGACTATCTGGTCAAGCTGGAGCTGACACCGCAGATGCTGACCACCTCCATTTTGAGAGCCATCTCCATTCTGGCGGATTATAAGTCTCTGGAACAAGGTGCCTCCGCCCCGGATTCCACCCGCCGCAGCGACCTTCAAGGACACCGGGAGAAATTTTTTACCCGTCTGCTGAACAATTTATTCGAGAACAAAAACCAATACCTGCTGCAGCTGCAGGACCTTGACATCGAATTGGATCAGAAATCCTATGTGGTATCCACCTGCCGCATTCTCGGTCCCACCAGTATTCCGCCCCGGGGGGACAAACTGGTGGCCTTGTGCACCAGCACCCTTCAGATGGCCAAGGACACCCTTGCCCGGGCGGCGGGCACCTGCCATGTTATCAGCCTGGACCTGCGGAATTTCGCCGTGATTCTGCCTGTTCCAGAGGCCAGCCCTGATGGCGGAATGGCTGAGGTTGCAAAGCTTCTGGCACATATGGCTTCTGTTCTGCACAATTATTTTAATGTGACTGTGATTGGCGCGGTGGGATTTGCCGTCGAGGACCCCTATCTGCTGAGGGACAGCTACGAGTCCGCACGGAAAGCGATGCCGGAGGCGGTGCGCGGACAATCGTTCATATGCTATTCCTCCGACCGTCATGCCCGTGAGGAGCATGCCCTGTTCGATTTTTCCGAATCCCGTCAGGACATCCGGCGCGCCTTTGAGGAAATGGATACCCGGGTCTTATACGCCATCATCACCAGAATGATCGAGGATTTCGACAGCCGCCCCGAGCTGGTGGTGCCGGCCATGGATGCCGCCTGCAATATCCTGTACATGGCTACCTCCCTCCTGGCGGACGGAGAGAACATGGTGGAGCATATCTTCGCCGACGAGCCGGAGGGCTACCGGGCCATCTACCAGCAGCACACCATGGAGGGGATCGTGGAATGGCTGGTCCGGTTCCGGGACGGCAGCTGCGAACTGTTATCCACCCGGAGGCAGAGCTACAAGGAGCAGTTGGTCAAGAATGTCCAATCCTACATCAAACGCAATTTGGACAGCAGACTCTCCCTGAACCAAGTGGCCGATGTGTTCAGCTTTAGCCCTAACTATTTGAGCCACCTGTTCTCCAAAACCGCAGGTATCAACTTCGTCGATTACATCACCGAAACCAAGATCGCCGCAGCCAAAGAGATGATGCTCCGCGGCGAAGGCCGCGTCAACGAAATTTCCCAGAGGCTGGGCTACGAAAGCGCCTTTTACTTCAGCAAGGTGTTCAAAAAGGTGGAGGGTATTTCGCCCAGAGAGTTCATGCAGCAGCCAGAGACTGGATTCGCGGCGGGAAGCTTGGGAGATTCGTAAGGTTATGTACCCCTGTATTCAACAGCTGGGGCTTCTATCTGAACAGATAGAGGCTTTTTTTGCCGTGCGGAGGTCGGTTAACACAAGGCAGGGCGTATGGTCTTGCCACATGCGCCTTATATGGAGAGCAGGTAATAATGCCTGCTCCTTTCACCGCGGGCTGACATAATCTAATCTTAAAAGCTTTCTATGGGAGATGAAGCTATGACCAAAGATATTATGCTCCCTACCATTATGGAGGATCGGGGAACGCTCCGTGAGCGCAGGACGTACAGCTGGAGGGTGAAGTAATTGGGAATGCTTCGCTATCAATGCACGTGGAAGGGACCGCTGGAAAAGCGGAGCGGATTGGGCCATGCCAGCAGAGAGTATGTTCAGGCACTAAGACGGCAGGGAGTAGATGTGCGGATTGGCGACAGCAGCGGGTCCGCGTCCCGGGCAGGGAGTGGAGCCGGCAAGCAGGTGCTGATTTATCATCATCCCCCCATACTCTGAATTTCAGGGAAGCAAAAAGAAAATACGATCGTATCATTCTGAATACAGTGTGGGAAACCTCCCGGACTCCGAGAAACTGGATGCCCTCTATGAATCAATTCGACGGGATTCTCGTACCGTCCCGGCACAATAAGGAAGCGCTGCGCAACAGCGGCGTGAAGGTGCCCATCTATATTGTTCCCCACGGTGTGAACACGAGGCTATATAGCCCCGCTAATCCGAAGTTCAACCTGGGAGAGCATCAGGGGAAGTTTGTTTTCGTATCCGTATTCAGCTTTCAGCACCGGAAGAATCCGGAGATGCTGCTTCGCGCCTACTGGCAGGAATTTTCGCAGAAGGACCGGGTGCTGCTGCTGATAAAAACCAACGGCTTCGACCAAGATGAGGGTGGCGACTGGATCAAAAACAAAATCCTCCGTTACAAGGAGCAGCTTGCTCTTCCCCACAAAACTGCGCCGCTTATGCTCATCACCAAGCGGATCAGCGATGCATCCCTTCGCAAGATCTACGCCTCCGGCAATGCCTTCGTTTTGCCTACCAGGGGGGAGGGTGTGGGCCTGCCCTTTCTGGAGTCCATTTCCAGTGGTGTTCCTGTTATCACAACTGCCTGGGGTGGACAGATGGATTTCCTTACCAAGGGCAATTCCTTTTTCGTAAAATATAACCTTCGAAATCCCGCAGCTAGTATGAAAGAAAAACACTGCATCAGCCGCAAATTCAGTCATTTGTTCGCCCAGAAGGGGCAGCTTTGGGCGGAAGCGGAGCTGCATGACCTGCGAATGCAGATGAGAAGAGCTTATGCCAATCCGCAGCTGTGCAAGCAGAAGGGAAAACAAGGCCGGCAGGATGCGCTGAATCTGTCCTGGGATCGGTCAGGAAGACTGATGAAGCAAGCCATTGAGCGTATTATCTGTGGAGACCGGCGAGGTTAAAGACCCGGTTAGGCTCGAATAGGGGGAGATACCGTGCAGATCGTACTGTTGTCCGGCGGTTCCGGCAAACGATTATGGCCATTGTCCAACGAAATAAGGTCCAAGGCATTCCTGAAGCTGCTTGATGGCGAAGGAGGGAGCAAGGAGTCGATGATTCAGCGGATTACCCGCCAGCTGGCTGCCGCCGGTATGCTCCCCTCCACCCATATTGTTACTCATGCCACCCAGGGAGAGATTACCCGCAGCCAAACAGGAGGCGCTGTCACTGTACTGGAGGAGCCTCATAAGCGCGGCACCTTTACGGCGATTGCGCTGGCAGCCGCTTTTTTTCACTCTCAGCTTAAGTTAGACCGGAAGGAGGTTGTTGTGGCATTGCCGGTGGATTCCTTCATCAAGCAGCCGTTCTTCCAGGTGATCCTGGACTGCCCGGCAGTGCTCGCCCGTTCTGCAGCCGATCTGGTGCTGGTCGGCACCTCTCCTGCCGGTCCATCCAATCAGTTCGGATACATGGTGCCCGGCCCCATACAGGAGGATCAGGGCTTCTGCCGCATTGAACGGTTCGTGGAAAAGCCGGATGCCGCAGTGGCAGCAGAGCTTATCCGCCAGGGGGCATTGTGGAACTGCGGTGTATTTGCTTTTCCATTAGGCTACATGCTTGATTTTATGACGGCCAAGGGCCTTCCCCTTGATGCCGGAGACCTGCTGCGTTTATATGGAGAGCTGCCGGAGCGGAGCTTCGACCAAGAGGTCGTAGAGCAGACGGCTAATTGCGCCGCTGTCGCCTATGAGGGCCTGTGGGATGACCTGGGCAGCTGGGACGCCTTCACTCAGCATTTGAACAACAAGGTGACCGGCATGGGGCAAGTGGAGGACAGCTCCATAAATACCCATCTGGTCAATGAGCTGCCCTGTCCCATCCATGTCATCGGCGTTTCCAATGTGATTGTGGCTGCGGGTCCCGACGGTGTGCTGGTCGCCAGCAAGCAGCAGGCCAGCCGAATCAAGGATCTGCTTCCAAATAACCGCATGCCGATGCTGGAGGAGAAGCGTTGGGGCGTCCGCCGCACGCTGGACTATTCACGTCACAGCCAAGCAGGTGAAAGCCTGACCAGCAAGGTGACTTTGTTGGCTGGATCGAACACCAGCTATCATGTGCACCAGCACCGCATGGAGATCTGTGCCATACTGTCCGGCACCGGCGAATGTCTTATAGACGGTCGGGTGATGGCGATTGGAAGCGGTGATGTTCTGGAGATAACAGCGGGCGTCAAGCATAGTATTAAGGCTATCACTGCTATGGAGTATATCGAAACCTGGTTGGGAGAACAGCTCGGCGGCGAGGATTGCAAGCGGATAGCTCTCATCTGGGAAGAGGCGGTGCAGAGTAGTAGTGAATGAATGCCGTTTATAAAAAAAACCTGCTCTAAGATATCGGGTGGTAAATGGGTTGTCTTAGAGCAGTTGCTTTTCAGGCCATTTCCTCCAATACAGTAGCCCTGAAGCTCCAGTGCTGCACGGTAAAGGAAGACGTCGTACTTCGGACCTGGAATGCATAAGCACCATAGGAAGGTTCCGTCACGGAGTCCAGCCAATTCATCATCATCATATAATGGTTGTCGCCAATGCCCCAACCACAATTGAGAGTGCCTGAATTGATCACTTCATTAGTGGACTGGTCTACAATACGGTAATGCACTTCAAACCTTCTTTCAGGTCCGCCTTCAAAATGGATTCCCATCAGAACCTCCTGGAAGACCGTTTGCCCCGGCCAACCCGGAAGGGGAGGATGCGTCTGCACCGTGGTCCAAATTATCGTTCCATCAAAGGCAGGGACCTTTACTGAAGGCTCAACATTATATGTTAATTTTCCCGCGGACCGGATGGGGTGATAGCCGCTTCCCCGCGGACCGGTCGGACCGGATGGACCGGATGGACCCGTTGAGCCTGTTGCACCCTTTAAACGTGTTAATCCGTCTAGTGCCGCCGGTTCCGCTACGGGAATGTCCTCGATGATGACTTGAGGGTTTCCGACAAGAGGATGAGCTGCAATGTTCCGGAATGAAACAATTTTGGCCTTTACCTTGTAGAGATGAGTTCCTGCTCCAATATGATCGATGATATCAATGGTTTCATTCACCAATTGGCCTACTCCGGCAGATGCGTAAATATCAATGGGAGATATCTGGCGGGCTACAACAACATTTCCGCGCGCAAGCTCCCATTCCAAGTGCAATGATCCCGCTCCCGAAAACACTGTAGACATCTTCAACGGAATAAGGAATCTGAACAGCGTGCCGGGCTGATCGTATTTCGTGACCAAGGTGATGGCCAGTTGGACCTCCGGACCCGGTCTTCCCAGCACAAGAGGTGTAAACGACATAACCTTCCGCTCCTCCTACTACACATAGTCTCCATGAAATCCATTTGAGTACCAGTATATGTGTGCTGTGGTTTCAGTTGCACCTGTATATAGCCCGTAATGGACTGTGTGGATAGAGAAATGGGCAATGGACTTGGAGATAAAGTCCATGCGGGATGGGCCAAAAAACTCCCCTCCAAACACCAGGTTTGAAGAGGAGTTTGCCGTTAGTTCATAACAAAGGTATAACGGTTATTTCCGGCATTCCAGCCAAAGGCTATGACGCCTGTTTGAATGACCTCGCCGGCTGTTTGCTCCACAATTTGGTAATAGGCATTAATCCCGTAGTCCGGACCGCTGTCGTATTGAATATCCGTCAGAAATTCCAGCAAGACACTCTGACCTGGGATGACAGGAAGCGGCGGGAGGGCTTGAACCGTTGTCCGGCTAATTGTACCTGCGAAAGCAGGCACGTTAACGGGTGATTGACTGCTGTCGGATAACCTGCCTACTGAACGGACTGCGGAATAATCCTCCCCTTATGCTCCCCTGACTCCGGCAAAACCGGTTGGACCGGTAGCTCCCAAAACTGTTGCACTGGCACCGGTCATTCCCGTAGGTCCGGGGTAACCCGTTTCACCTGTGGGTTCGGTTCCTCCCAATCCTGTAGGTCCGGTAGCTCCGATACCTGTTGCACCGGTCGGACCTGTAGCACCTCTAGGACCGGTTGGACCCGTGGGTCCGGTAGATCCGACTGCTCCACTGTGGCGGTTAAGCTGACTGTCGCACCAAGCGCTTTGTTCAGCAGTTCCGCTTCCGCATGGAGTATGAATAGCGGTTGCTTCCAGCAAAACAAAGAAGCGCAGCAACTTGCGCCGCGCTTCTTCTTCGTTACTTGCAAACACATGAATGACTTCAAACTTTACAGCCAATCCTTCAGACTTGTTAATAAATTGTACAGCACCTGCACACTTTCGGCCCGGGTCAGCTGCTCTTGTGGAGCGAACTGTCCGTTATCCCGGCCCTGGAGCAGCCCTGCCGCACCTGCAGCGGCTACGGCGTCCTTGGCCCAGTCACCGATTTGAACGCTATCCGTGAAGCTGCTTTCTGTTTGGCCTGCGGGCTGCCGTCCGGTTTTCCATTCGAATGCCCGGATGAGCATCACCGCCATTTCCTGCCGGGTTATGGTTCCATCCGGCTCAAAGCCGTCAGCGCTTCGTCCACTTACCAGCCCCGCCTGTGCGGCAGCTGCTACTGCATCGGCGTACCAGGCCTCCTGCGGCACGTCGGAGAATGCAGCCGCGGTCTTCCCGCCTGCAGGCTGGATGGCCAGGAGGCGTACCAGCATGGCGGCAAATTCCGCCCGTGTTACCGAACCCTGCGGCTCGAATCGGGTTTCGTCCACACCGTTAATCACATGCTTCGCTGCCATCCGGGTGATGACCGATTTGGCCCAGTGGCTGCTGTCCACGTCCGAGAAGCTGTGTTCATACGCCAGAACAGCGTATTGGCCTGAGAGCGGGACGGTGGCCGTTAATTCACCGTTCTTCCATTGGCCTCCCAGATAAACCGGTTTGCCGTCCGCCCCGATCCTATACATTCCCAATAATTCCGGATCGGCAGCTGAGCCTGTTTGGATGGATAACTGAACCGTCTCATTGGATAATGCGGAGGCATGGGGGAATGCTTCACCGTTGGCTGCCACTGCTTCCAGCCGGATGGTATACAACCCGCTGGCAGCTTTCCATTGCACACCCGCCGGCAGAGCTGCGGCCTCCATGGCCTGATTCAGGGAACGGGAATCCCCTGCAAAAGCGGTCACCTTAACTTGGACTTCCTGCCCTTCTCCGGCTTGCGCCAGCAGCTTGTGCAGGGTTTGCCCGCTGAGTGTAAGAACAGCCTGCTCCTTCATCAGCTTCAGAGAACCGCCGGCTCCCACGGTATTGGCCAACTCCGCCGGAAGCAGCAGCGTTTCTGTTTCCTTGTTCCATTGAACGGTATAGCTTCCTTGTCCATCCGCCTTCAGATCGTCCAGGTCCGCCTGCTGGGTGTTTGCAGGAACCTCGGGGACAGGCACAGGGACTGGTGCTGTACCGGTATCCGTACCGTCTCCGTCACCGGAATTATCCTCCGCTGCGTAGACAATTACCTCCCGGGTCTTCTCCTCCGCCGCGTTGCCTGCCGCATCCTGCACATTGTAATGGATGGTATAGATGCCGGCCTCAAAGGTGTTGACAGCCGTAACAGGCTTGCCCTCAAAGGTAATCGTGGTCACGATCCGGTCCGTAATGTTGCCGTCCCGGTCATCGGTTGCGGCAGCACCTTCATCCTGGTAGCCCGAACCGTGCCCTGCATATACCGTTTTGTTACCCTTCAGTGTGATAACGGGTTTTACTGTATCCGGCAGGATTGGCGGCGTCTTCACAATGACCTCCCGGGTCTTCTCCTCCGCCGCGTTGCCTGCCGCATCCTGCACATGGTAATGGATGGTATAGGTTCCGGCCGCAAGGGTGTTGACAGCCGTAACTGGCTTGCCCTCAAAGGTAATCGTGGTCACCAGACGGTCCGTAATGTTGCCGTCCCGGTCATCCGCCGCAAGGGCACCCGGGTCAAGATAAACCGCTCCGTTTTCCAAAGTAATGGCCGCATCACCAAGCAAGGTTATCACAGGCTTCACCACATCGGGCCCGCCATAGGTGGCCACTACCACTGTCCGCGTCACCTCATTGGCCCGGTTGCCCGCCAGGTCGCTGACATTATAATGCACCGTGTAGGTGGCTTCCGTCACCGTGCTGACTTCTGCTGCAGGAAGACCGTTCCAGCTGTAGGACGTGATAATCCGGTCCGTAATATCTCCATCCCGGTCATCCATAGCGATAGCCCCGGCATCCGTATACTCCGCGCCGACACCCAGGGTCACCAGCTCATGCCCCAGCAGGGTGATCTGCGGCTTCACTGTATCCGGCTCAGTGGGAGGAGCCTTCACCACAACCGTCCGTGTCACCTCTGCCGCCAGGTTGCCAGCGGTATCGGAGACATTGTAGTGGACTTTGTAGGTGGCTTCCGTCACCGTGCTGACTCCTGCTGCAGGAAGCCCGTTCCAGCTGTAGGTGGTGCTAATCCGGTCCGTTATATTCCCGTCCCGGTTATCCGATGCCGTCGCTCCCGCGTCCGTGTATACCGCGCCTTGGTTTACGTAGGCCGGATCTTCTCCCAGAAGAGTGATCACCGGTTTTACCGCGTCTGCACCAGGATGTTGGGTAATCATAATCCAGCTGAGCTGCACATCCGTATTGCTGCCGGAATTGGCGGGGGCCACCGTAATCTCCATGGTCCCGTTTTCGCTCATGACAATTCCCTTATGCTCCGCAACGGCATAGGAAGCATTCATAATCCGCCCGCTCTCCACGGATACACCGTTAATGGCCGTATTGGCAACCCGCTTGGATTGGGAGCTGGAGAACCAAGGATCGTAAAAGCCCATGTAGACGGTATAATCACCTTTTTCCAGATCGAACTTGTAGGTCAGATTCCGTTCCGAGGAGCTGTTCACATAACGCAAGCTTTGGAAAATATCCGCCGTATTGACTCTCAAGGTGCTGTTATTACCGGAATATCCCCATGTTTTACCAGCTGCAGGATCATACACCTGCTCCGCAGCCTCGTGCCGCAGGACTTTGCCTGTGGAGGTTTTGTAGGCCTCCACCAGTTGGGTATATTGCGGTACATCCCCCGACGCCGGATTAACGAAATACTGCAGATTGTCCGGAAGGGCAACCGTGACCTCCACATCCACCCGGCTGCCTGCCAAAATGCCTCCAAGGGTTCCTTTTACAGCAGCGGCTCCGACGGTTAGCCTTGCCGCCTCCAGACTGGCCGCATCCCAGATCACCGGGATATCCCGGTATACGGTTTTGCCCTTTTGTACATCCAGGGTTAATGGCAGCTCAAGAGCTTCGCCCAACCGGAAGGTGTTGTTTATGGTTGTCAGCACCTTCAACGGCGAATACCCGTCCAGCACGTCCAGGGTCCAGTTGCTGAGGGTTTGGCCTTCGATTTGGGTGCCGTTGGACGTGATGCGCAGGGGAACCCACGCATAACCGGAGGTCTCCAATGCCCGCTGGATCCAGCGGTCACCCATATAGATGAATAACCCGTTTTCCGCATCATAAGGAATGACTGCTGTGGACTGCGTCCGGTAAGAGGTATTAGAGCTGTCGTTGGGGAACGGATTCCCCAGCTTGGTATAGGGCGTGAAGGTTTTGCCTCCATCCTCTGTATTGCCGAAAATATGATTGGCCCTGTACGCAATAGACGGGTTCGGATCCCAGCCTGTTGTGCCGGAGGTAATGAAGTAATAATACCCGTCGTACTTGAACACTGCCGGAGCCTCCCGGCTGGCGTCAGGGAAAACCCGGGCCGTGAAGGTTTCACCCAACCCGGAGGTGCCGTCTTGGGCCGGGGCGGTGTACGTCTCATTCAACAGGGAAACATACGTGTACTTGTTCTCTTCGCTGGAATAAATGGCATACGCCTTGCCGTCGTCATCCTGGAATACGGTCATATCCCGGGCCATACCCTTGTTGCTGTCGTAATAGCCCTCAATGTAGTTCATCTTTTGGGCGTTTACCAGTTTGAAGGGGCCGAAGGGCGTATCCGATACGGCAAAACCCATTTGCGCCCGGCTGTACCGGCTGATCCCGGTGTTATACATAGGATCACTCACCAGGGTGTCGAATTGCTCCAGTATCCGCGCATCCGTGGGGCCGTCGGCGTGGTACACGATCACGTACTTGCCGGTCTGTTCGTTATACAGCATCTTTGGGCGTTCCATAATAGTGTAGTAGGCATACGTGCGGTCAAATGCAAGCTTCAGGCTTGCTTCATCATAAACGGCCGACGCATAATCGAAGCCTGCATCTGCACTTCGGCTGTAACCAGGATGGGCGCTCCGGTCCACATAAGCCTGGAGGAAGTCCCGGGCACCATCAATATCCGCCTGGGTTAACGGCTGGCCCAATTCGTTCTGGCCCGCACCCGGCGCCGCCATAGCTCTGGCCTTAAGCTCTGCCAGACCGGTATTGCTCAGTTGGACTCCGGTGCCATCCGCTGTTTTCTCCATGGGGAACATCCGGTGGGGATACAGCGCTACCCCCATGTCCACCCAATTGTACAGATCCTTGGACACATAGGTGTGAATGCCGCCGATGGGACGCCCGCCATAGGTTTTGTCCTCTCCCACCCATAACCAGGCGCCGTCGAGATGAGCCGGAGCAGCCGTATAGGACGGCTCATTCCCGTTCCATGTGATGTGCTCCACCCATGTAACCTGGCCGCCGTGGGCCTGGATGGGAACACCCTTGGTGTCCAGCCATACATCGGTATTTTCACCTGCCACCCCACCCAGTGAGGTATATACGGGAGGTTGCGCCGGAGCCGCCAGCTCCTCTACTGCAAGCCAGCTGATAGCGGCATTTTTGTTGGTTTTGCCTGCTCCCGGACCTGCCGTATACGAGCCCACATTGGTCAGTACGTAACGCACATCCGAGGCTCCGACCGGAAGATTGAGGCTGTATTCGACTCGTTGTGAATGTCCCGTATGATCCAAGTGCAGACGGTTCACCAGCTGGGAGACGGTTTTACCGTTCAGGCTGTATTCCACGGCAATTTTCAGCGGCATTTCATTATCCCACCACAGCCGGTGATAAGAGGTAAAGCGGTAGCTTTTGCCTCCTTCCAGTCCGCCTAACCGGTAGGTCAGGGTGGACAGGGGATCGCCGCCATCGATCATGATGCCTGTTGCATGTTTGTCCAGATCGGGCTGAGCGGATTTATTAATGATGGGTTTGACGGCTCCCGTGCTGCTCAGGGCCGTGTAGCCCCAACCCGATCCCGAGCCTTCGCTGTACAGCTGGTTGGCCGAGCCGTTTAACAGCGTACCCCCCGCCAGCTTGCTGACAGCCTCATAGATAACGGGTGCCGACGCTCCGGCATCAATGAAATACTTCAGGCCCGGAGGAATCACCTCCACATAGGCCTGGAACTGTTTATCCCCGCTGCCGTCGTTGTAAGCGCCGGATACAGGGACGGTCTCAAAGGGGGTATCAAAATCCGCTGCAGTGACGAGGGTGCTGCCGTCTGTTGTCCAGCGTGTTACGGGATATTCCGGTCCTCCATCCGCCAAACGCACCAGCTGGGGCAGCTGGGGGAGGGTTCCCGCATAAGCGGCATAAGCCTGGGTAGTCCGGGAGGTATCCACCACGGGCGCTTTAATGACACCGTTTGCCGCTGCGCTTGTCTCGGCTTCACCCTTGGACAGTGCCGCTGTAAAGCTGAAGCTGCCCGGGACTGTACCGGAGGAAGCCTGGAAGGAATTAAAGGCGATATCGCCTGCCGTAACTCCTGTTGCGGCAAAACCGGGCAACCCGCTCATGGTTTGACGGAGCCAGGTCCGCACGTCATCTTCGCTATTGGCTGTAGCCCTCTCTACGGTGTAGGCAGCCCCTTCCAGGATGCTCTTGGCTTCCTGGACCGCCTGCACATCCGCAGGGCTGGGCATCCGTTTGGCAACGGCCACATAGCTAACTACCGAAGCCTGGTTGCCCGAGTAGGTGTTGTTAATGGAGAGCTTGACAGTTCCATCAACGGGCAGCGTAAAGCTGTGACTGACGGATACGCCGCCGGAACCTGCTACCAGCCCGGTTCTGATGGGTTCCGTCACTGTAGCGCCTTGGGCATCCATGTAGCTCAGACTGATGTCCATAGTCCGGTTGGTATTGTTCCACCAGTCCCTGTGGAAGGAGGTGATGGTATACCTGCCCGCCGTTAAAGGGAACACATAACCCAGCGGATTGTTGCGGGTGTTGGAGCCATATACGCCGGTTTGGCCTTTGTCCGTGGCCACCACGTCCCCGCCCAATCCCTTCATCTGGTAATTGCTGTTGGCCGGTGTATGTCCCCAGACACTGTCTCCGGTAGAAGGCTGATCCGCTTTGTTATTCAGCAGAGCCTCCCCAACCAGGCTTTTGATGAGGGTATACGGAGGTGTATCCCCATCTACCGTCACACCGGTATCCACGAAATAAACCAGACCCGAAGGCACCACCTCCACATAAGCAATGGTTTCCAAATTGCCGTAGGTTCCTTTTACGGAGACCGTTTCATAAGGGGTGGCAAAAGCAGTATCCTGGATCTTCCAATCTACCTTCACCATCGAGGTGGTGCCGTCCTGATGTTTGGCCTCTACAGTTTGGGGCAGCGCAGGAGCCGTGCCGGTATATGTGGCCGCGTAAAAAGGGGTAGCCAAAGAGATAATGTCGCCCATATACAGCTGTTGCTCCGCCGCTGTCAAACGTGCAGCAAGCTGCTCCGCGCCTTCCTGGTCCAGCCGGTAGGCTGCCGGATCCGCCAGGGCCTCCCCTGCTTCAGCGCGCAGTGCCTCGAACCGCTGCCAATCGGCCTCGGTAAATTCCGGCTGGCGGGTTACCGCTTGAGCTGACGTGCTTGCAGTCTGCAATGCCGTTGTATCCGGCGCGCCGTGGGTCAAACCAGGCACTACCGCCACCGCATCCACAGACAGGTTCCCGCTGACCACCTTCACTTCAACGGTATGAGGACCGTACTTGAGCCCCCGGAGGCTATAGGTTTGGTACAGCTCCTTGGAGGCAACGGTGGGAGCCGCCTTGGCGACGGTCAGGCCATCTATGGTCACCTCCAGCTTGGCTGTGCCGTCGTTCGGTCCGAGCAGATCCAGTCCGGTACCGGTAAAGATGTAGGAAAGTGCGGCTCCTGCCCCCTGGCTTGCCGAAATGGAGCGTTGATAGATAAACATGCCCTGCCCGTTGGTGTGGTTCCAAGACCCGCTGTATACCAGCTTTTGCTGCGGAACCGGAGCCAAATCGGTCATCTCCAGATTATCCAGCAGCTCGGTATAATAAGGCTCGTAGCCGTCCAGCTTTTCCACCACCAAATTGTCAAAACGGGTAAAATAATAGCCGCTGGCCAGATCCACCCGCCCGGACAGCTTGGGGCTCGGGTCGGTATAGGAGGCAAGCTTCAAACCGTCCAGATACGCTGTGATTTGGCTTCCCGCTGCTTCAATGGCCAGCTTATGCCAGGCATTATGGGTGGTATTAAAGCCCTCAATCCTGACGCCTCCTTCACCGCTGGCCGCATTGCCATTGGCCACCTGCACATTGTTCACCAGAAGCTGCCAGCCGCCGTCAAACCAGAATTTCAGCACATACGGCGTGCCCGTTATGGAATGGGAGCTGCCGCCGCCCTGGTATCTTGCGCCAATGGCCGCATAGTTGGCCCCCCCTTGGGTGCTGTTATTTTCGAATGATACATCCACACTGGCCCTGTAGTTCATCCACTGGTTGTCACCGATGGCTGTAACCGGTTCGCCGTTGTTCCAGGTGCCGCCCAAGCCCATGCTGCTTCTGTCCAATTGCTGGCGCAGCACATAATTGCCTGTGGCTTCATCGAGATAAGCCTCGAAGGCGCCGTTGCGGTCATGTGTATAACGGGGGATGGCTCCTTTGGGACCGCCACGGGAATCCACATAGCTTTGGCTCCCGGTGACCAAACCGCCTGCGCCGATGACAGGAACGGTTCGGCCCGTATAATCAAAATTATCCGCATACAGTATGTTGTCTGAAGTATTCTGTCCGGCGCCTGTGGCGTCCGTATCCAAAACAGTCCGTTCCCCTTCCACGGGAAGCGCCTTGCGGTAGGCCGGGTTGCTGTCGTTGTCCAGGGAGGTCACCGTCACAACGGAATACGGCTTCACCTTTACCGTGTAGACACCCGCCCCATCGGCGGCAGCCTCTCCCAGGTATTGCATGTACCGGCTGTTGAAGGCTTCGCCTGACTCTGCAGCCCGGGTCTCCCACACCTCCAACGGAGGTTTTCCTGGGGAGAAGGCCATGTTTACAGTCTGAAGCTTATAAGTGCGTTCATATTCGCTGTCATTGACGATAACTGTGGAAAAGTTGCTCTTGTCCGGCGCCGCCATGGTCATATAGCTGGGGGTGCCGTTGCGCCCGCTTACCGGGTTGGTGCCGGTGGCTCCGGTATAGCTGGCTTGGGGGACGGCCCGCCAAATGCCTGCGCTGTTGGTTTCATTTTCCCAGCCGGCCTTCATGAACCAGTTGAAATGCTGCAGCACCGCCAGCCCTGCATCATAATGAATCCAGCCCGACCACGGATCGCGGGCGCTGACCAGTTCCTTGAAGGAGTATTGCCCTCCCTCATAAAAGGAGCCGATGGCCGGCTGATAAATAAAGTGGGTCCGCCGGGAGTTAACGAATCCCTTGATAATGGTGTTGCCCATCTCCAGCGCACTGCCGGTTCCGCCAATGCCGGTTCCTGCTGCGGAGGGGTCCTTCACATTGTTGTGCGGACGGAAAGCCGAATTGCTGAAGGTGGCCTGGGCTTCGCTGTTCCAGATTTCCAGATCATACTGCTCCGCCAGCTTTTTGAAGTTGCCGGCGCTGTCGTCGTCGGTGTTGTAGTGGTATCCGGCTACAGATATCACATCCCGGAGCGTTGCATCACTCACTAGACTGCCCCCGAAGCTGCCGATGCCCACCTCGTCGGATATGACCATTTCCATCCGGTTATAAAGCGCTTTCTCTTCTGCGTTCAAGAAACCCTCGGCGTCGTTTCTTACCTTGGCGGCATATTCCCTGGTCCAATTCAGGTCAGGCGCATGTTCATTAATATACGGGTTCACATAGTCCGCCATATAGCCGTATTCCCGATAGGCCGCCAAAAGGGTGTTTTTGTACCAGGTATAGATTTTGTCGTTATTATCTGCCCAAGCCGGCGCACTCCAGCGCAGAATGCTGACCTTGACGTTGGGGTTAACCTCCTTGGCATCCGCAGCCAGCTGGAAGCCGGGATGCCGGGTCACATTGGCCGGTTCGTCAGTCGTCCGCATGGTGGCGGGATCAGGGCCTGTAGAGTTATTCCGGTCATTGCCCATTTCGATTTTCACATGGGACATAAGCGGATGTTCACCGCCGAACAGCACCTGGAGCAGCTCCGTATATTTATCCGGATGCTCGGCCTTATAATCCATCAACAGGGCACTGGTGCTGTTGGCGCTGAGTACGCCGAAGCCCTTGAAGGTCAAGCCGTTGACATTGTCCGCTTTGATGTCGTTGCCGTCCAGCAGCACCTTCACCATGGAGGCGGCAGCCTTGCGGGCATCCTCTATCATGGTTTTGATGCCTCCCTGGGCAACGGAGAACCAGCTCAGGATCGGCGCTTCGCCGGACACATTGGCATAGGTCAACGTAACCGGCACACTGGCATTCGCATCCGCAGGCAGGGTGAATTCGCTGGATATCTGAGTCGTGGCGTTGGTATTATATTGGTCCAGCTGCAGAGTTTTCACCGTGCCGCTTGTATCGGTGTAATCGATCCGGGGTTTCGTCTCCCGGGAGCGGGTGCCGTACCAATCGAAGAAGCCGCTGGGCAGGGTATACGTGCCGGGAGCCAGGGTTAGCTTATACGAAATGGAGTTATTCCCGGTACGCAGACCGATGCGGTAAAGATCAGTGGAATCACCGGCAGCTGCGCCGTCCGGACTCTGCAGCGGGTCGGTCCGGGTGGAGTTGGCGCGCAGACCTACAACGGCTCCCCAGGTATTGTCGGGTTCCCCGGTCATGTTGAAGATTTGGTCGGACACCTGGTTTGCCAGATGCACACCGCTTAATCGGGTGACCGCTTCATAGAATAAGGAGCGGATTACCGGCTTTTTATCGGTTCCAAGAGGCGGGTTGGCCCAATCCTGACCGGTGCCGCTGTCCACAAAATAGACCAGCGGGCTGCTCTGCGGAGGCAGCACCACTACGTTAGCCATTACGGTTGTGCCGTTGGCCGCCGTACCGGTAACCGTGGCGATATCATACGGAATGGCAAAGGTATCCGCCCCGATGAACCAGGTGACCGCCAATTGTACGCCGCCCAGCTCGATGGCGGCTGGCAGCGAGGTCCCTGCAGTTGAGGTGGCTCCCGCATAGGCGGCAGCATACACGGTTTCCGGTGCTGCAGCCAACGCCTTCTGTGGCGGCAGCATGTACTGGAACAGTCCGGCCAAAAGCACGGCCACCATGGCAAGCGCACATAACCGGCTGCCGAGGGTTTGCTTTTTCTTCATTGAAATCCTCCTTATTGGGTGATGAGGATAGGCCTTTACATTTGCGCGACGTGGACTCGGTTTTTCATACATAAGGTGACGGCACGCCTCTCCCTTACATTTCTACAACAATTATTTTACATAATATTCCAATTATTCAATACTCCAATTGGCCGGAGCATCGGCACTGCCCCCCACCTCCCCACCTCGCCCTGCTTCACCTGCCCCGGCCTCACTCCTACCCCTCCGCACTTCCGATTGAACAAAGAAGCGCAGCCCACTGGAGCCGCGCTTCATCATGTCTTGTTGTCGTATGGCGGTGGCAGGGCTTGGAATCAGCCATTGGAACCGCCGGTCAGCCCTTGATGCCCGATGACGCGATGCCCTGTACGAAATACTTTTGGAGAGTCAGGAATACAATCAGCACGGGAATGATGGAAATGACACTGGCCGCCATAATAAGGCCATATTCCGCAGAGTATTGGGAGATGAACATCCGCAGACCGATCTGGATGGTTTTCAGCTCGGTTTTGGTCAGGTAAATCATCGGCCCCAGGAAGTCGTTCCAGGTGGACACAAAGGTGAAGATCAAGAGCGTTGACAAAGCCGGCTTGGACAAGGGAAGCATGATTCTTGCCCAGATGCCGTATTCACTCAACCCGTCGATCCGCGCCGCCTCGCACAGCTCATCAGGAATTCCCTGATAGAACTGCCGCATCAGGAACACTCCGAAAGCGGAGAAGGCCTGCAGCAGGATGATGGCCAGGTGGGTATTATTCAGACCCATCGAACGCATCAGGATAAACTGCGGCACCATATATGCCTGCCAAGGAATGGCAATGGTGGCGATGTAACCCAGGAACAGCGCATTGCGGCCCTTGAACCTCAGCTTGGAGAACGCATAAGCGGCGAAGCTGGAGGTAAACAGCTGCAACACCGTAACGATAATCGATAATTTGGCTGTGTTATAAATAAACTTGCCCAATGGAATCCGCGTCCAGATGTCCGCATAGTTCTGCCACCGCGGCGCCTCGGGAATCCACTGCATGGGAAAGGTGAACACGTCCTTGTTCAGCTTCAATGAGGATGACAGCATCCAAATGTAGGGCACCAGCATAAACAGCACCGTTATGATCAGCATTGCATACACACTAGTCATTAGTACGAATTTGAGTCCCTTGCTACGTCCTGCCATAGCTTATTCCCCCTCCTTTATGCGGTTGCCTGACTGCCGGTTATCACCCATACTTCTTTTCCCCGCGGAATTGAAGGATGGTAATACCCAGGACAAGCAGGAACAGCACGATGCTGATGGCGCTGGCATAGCCGTAGTCGAGTGACCGGAATGCCGTGTTGTAAATCTGATACACCAAGACCCGCGTGGAGTCGTTCAATTGATTGTCCGCTCCCGCAAACAGGTTGATGAAGATATCATAAACCTTGAAGGAATTGATGATCAGAATCATCAGCACAAAGAAGGTAGTAGGCGCAATCTGGGGAATCGTAACATTGCGGAACCGCTGCCAGGCATTGGCCCCGTCCAATTGGGCCGCTTCATGGAGCTCGGGATTAACCCCCTGCAGACCCGCCAGATAGATCACCATATAATAACCCATATTTTTCCACACTGTAAAAAGAACCACCGTCACCATCGCCCAGTTTTTGTCCGCCGCCCAACGGGGCAGCTGCTCCAGGGGAATGCCGGTAATGGCATGCAGCAGATTGTTAACCGGCCCCAGGGTCGGGCTGAAGATGAAGTTCCATACGGCTGCCACGGCGACCAAGGACGCCACATACGGGAAGAAAAACACGGTGCGCATAAAATTCCGCCCAAAAATCTTCTGGTTCAGCAATATGGCCAGAGCCAAGGCGCAAACCATAGTGAGGGGCACTACACCAACGGTGTAAACAATGGTATTCCACAAGGCTTTATGGAACACGGTATCCTCGAACAGTCTTACGAAATTATCCACCCCGATAAACGCCATGGGATTGGACCCGTCCCATTCCACAAAAGCCAGCACCAGCGCAAAGGCCATGGGAACTAGGGTAAATATGGCAAACCCGATAAAGTTGGGTGCAATGAAGCTGTACGCCACCAGATGCTCTCGCACACTTTTGGACATCCTCCGTTTGGGAGGCTTCCCCGTTCCAAGGACGGTTTCATTCTGCATGATATCTCCTCCAGTCCTTCCGTCTTCTCCGGCAGCCTTCCGCAAGGAGGCAGGCGCCAGGCCCGCCCCCTTTTACAGAAGACGCTTTATGTCTGTTGCTTTTTTAAGAACGTTACTTTTTCAGAACAGCCTGCACTCTTGTTTTCATATCCGCCAAACCTTTATCGATGGTCACATTCTTGGTCATGATATTGTCATGCACCTCATTCAGCACCACTTCGATTTCAGCACTCTTTTCGTGAAGCGGCATTTCCAGGTAGGTCTTCACCGTAGACAGTGCTTGTTTGCTGTTTTCGTCGGTGGGGAAGCCCTTCATGGAGGCAATGGAATTCACCACTTGACTGTCCTTGATAGCGGGAATAGTACCGGTGGACGCGATGACAGCTGCGCCTTCCTTGCCGGTGACGAACTTCATGAATTCCAGAGCGGCATCCTTCTTCGCCGACTTCTTGTTCACTGCCAAGGAGGTGATGGTGCCCAGGGTAGTTCCTGCGGCTACGCCGTCCGGGTGCGGGTACTTCACGATGCCCCAGTTCTTGGCCTTGGACTCGCCGCTTTGCACCTTTGCGATTTGGGTGGCGATAAACCAGCTGCCCATGTTCATCATGGCTACGTTATTGTTGTAGAAGACGCCGGAATAGTGGGTGCTGGAGGTCTTCAGAGTGGCATAATCCATGACGATGCCGTCAGTTTGCTCCTTCAGGATCCGCTCATAAGTGGGCTTCAGGAAATCGTATTCCCCGCCAACGATAGTGTTCTTGCCGTCCAGAATGCCGAACAGCTGGACTGCGCTGCGCCAGGTGTGATAGTGGCCGCCGTAAACCTTAGCCGAGCCGGAGCCGGAGGTCAGCTTGCGGGCCAACGCGTCATATTGGTCCAGGGTCATATCGTTGGTGGGATACGCCACACCTGCTTTGTCGAACAAATCCTTATTGTAATACACCACCCAGAAGTCGCTGCGGAAAGGAAGCGCATACACTTCATTGTTAACTTGAATTTGTTCTACGGTTCCACCGTAATCTGCCGTATTGATGGACGCCTTGGAAATGTAATTCTTCAAAGGCTCCAGATGGTTCTGCTTCACCAGATTGGCGTAGCCGGGAATATCCTTGATGGTCAGAATGTCCAGATCCGCGCCGCCGGATAATTGGGTGCTGAGCATGGTCATGTAGTCGGTGGAGCCGAGATCCACATATTCGATGGTTACATTGGGATGGCTTTTCTTATAGGCTTCAATCAAAGGTTTGTAGTAGGCGGTTGCTTCCCAGTCCCACAGGGCCCACTTCAATTTCACCGGTTCATTGCTGGGTGCTGCGGAAGCGCTTGCAGAAGCAGCCGGTTGAGACGGTGCGGTGCTTGCCGAGCTGTTGTTATCGCTATTTCCGCCGCAGCCTGCCAGCAGTCCGGCGCTTAAAGCACCCACAAGGGTAATATTGAAAACGTTCTTCATTTTCATGCCGATTCCCCCTCATTTTATCCTTGATTATGGATTCGTCTGTCCGAATCTGATTCTGATTATATCGGATGACCCCCAAAATGCATATGTACATTCAAATTGAGAACATGCATTTTTTATCCCGCCTCTTCTGCCGCTGCTCAAAAAGCTGTATTTTTCCAAGAAAAACATGCACTATTTTATGCTTTTGGTCAAAAGGGGTTGTGGAGTAAACGCTATTATAGGCTGGTTTCCCACATATCCCCATGGTCAGTCCGGTGATTTCCCGTGCATGCTGCGACTTCTCCTAAGCTAACGGAAGCCAGCGCCCTTATTATGCTGATTCGGGCTCTTCAGAAAATCTAACGGCAGCCAGCGCCGCTATTGAAGCCATTTTTCCGGTTGTGGGCTGAAATGAAGAGAAATAACGGCCTGTGCTTCCGTTAGAAATTCCATAGGAGATTTTTCGCCGGAATAGCGGCGCTCGCCGCCGTTAGTGCCAAGCCAAACCCAAAAAGCCCGCGCCCCGCCGCAAGCAACGGCTGAACTCGGGAAAAACAGGCTCCGGAAACACGCAGCTCCCGGAGTTGACATACAAGCCGGCAGACTTCTCAACCAGGTCGTAAAAACCCTACCGAAACAGATGTAACTTCCAAGGCCAACAACCGCTACACCGGTTGTCCCCTGCTCTTCGGAGTGGTCAACCACCAGACAAGCGCCGCGCCCAGCGACAACAGGGAGGCCATCACAAACAGGCCTGTTTCATTGCCCCCGTTCAGCATCCAGCCGCCCACGGAGTTCCCTAGAATACCGGGGATGGTGAACAGGAACAGCATCAGCAGAGTTTGCCCGGAAGCCCGAAGGGCGGAAGGCACCAGCTCCTTCATATAGTGCATGGCGGCGATAAACAGCAAACCGTTGGTCAGCCCGTGCAGCAGCTGGATGCCCACCATCCAACCCGGATAATCACTGGCCAGCGGCAGCGCCCACCGGATACAATAGAACACAGCGGCCGCCGTCATCAGGAAACGGCTGCCGCGTTTCACGATCCACCGCTGCGCTGAAGCGAAAACGGGCACCTCACTTAAGCAGGCCAAGGCCCAGCCCACCCCGATCAGAAAGGATGATGCACCCCGGCCCTCCAGAATAATGCCGTAGAAGGAATCAACGGACCTTGCCGGCACTCCTGCCAGCAGCAGAAACAGGGCAAATACCCATACCCGCTTATCCTTCAGCACCTGGAACAGCTCTTTGCCATAGCCCCGTTTTTTGTTGAAGGAGTCATTCTCCACAGGGCGGATCCATACCAATGCAGCAGCAGCCAAAACGATAGATGCGGCAAAGAAGCTGAACAGCACAGCCTCCCCGGCACCTACCGCAAATAGGCCGAAGCAGATGGACATAGCTGCAAACCCCAGGGATCCCCACAAGCGGAAGGAGCCGTAGTTATCCCCCTTTTGCTCGCAATAACTGAAATTCCAGGCATCCATCATCGGGATGATGGGACAAGAAAATAAGGTGTACATCAAATAACAAGCCAGAAGCAGCGTTTTGTCATGAGTTCCGAGCAACAGACCCATGGCCAACAGCAAGCCGCACATAGCCGAGAGCAGCAGCAGCTTGGTTTTGCCCGACCGGTCTGCAGCCATACCCCATAATGGCTGCATGACCAGCGTCACCAGAGGCGCGGTGCTGAGGAACCCGCCGATCTCCAGCGGCGACAAACCCTTGCCCTTCAGAAGCAAGGGCATAAAAACTACGGTAATGGCCGTTGTGCCGTAATACAGGAAGAAAAAGGCGATGAAGCTGACCCGGTCGCGGTTGAACCTATTTCCTCCACTCATGCCAGAATGGAGTCGATGACCGCCAGTTCTTCATCGGAGAACTCCAGCCCGCTTACAGCTCCAACCGCATCCTCGATATGGCTGATTTTGCTGGCACCGATTAAAGCCGAGGTCACCCTGCCTTTACGCAGCACCCAGGCCAATGCCATCTGGGCCAGCTTTTGCCCGCGCGCGTTCGCCAGATCGGTCAGCTTCCGCACCTTCTCCAGATGCTCCTCACTGATATCCTGCGGCTTCAGGAACGGGCTGGGTCCGGCTGCGCGGGAATCCGCCGCAATTCCGTTCAGATACCGGTCACTTAGGATGCCATGCTGGAGCGGGGCAAACACAATAGAGCCGATGCCTTCCTCCTCCAGCACATCCAATAATCCCGCTTCAATGGTCCGGTTGAGCATGGAATAGGAGGGCTGATGAATCACGCAGGGAGTTCCCAGCGCCTTGAGAATCCGGGAAGCCTGCCGGGTTTCCTCCGGCTTGTAGTTGGACAGGCCCACATACAGCGCCTTGCCTTGGCGGACAATCCCGTCCAGAGCGGACATGGTCTCTTCAAGCGGTGTATTGGGATCAGGACGGTGATGATAAAATATATCCGCATAATCCAGATTCATCCGTTTAAGACTTTGATCGATGCTGGCCGTGAGGCTTTTTTTGGAGCCCCACTCCCCATACGGTCCAGGCCACATATGGTACCCGGCCTTGGTGGAAATCAGCAGCTCATCCCGGTACGGAGCAAGATCGGATTGCAGCAGCCTGCCGAACATCTCCTCCGCCGAACCTGCCGGAGGCCCGTAGTTGTTAGCCAGGTCAAAATGGGTAATGCCCAAATCAAAGGCCCTGCGGATCAGCTCCCGCCCCTTCTCATACGTATCGATCCCGCCGAAATTATGCCACAGCCCCAGAGAAATCACCGGCAGCTTCAGGCCGCTTTTGCCGCTCCGCCGATATAGCATGGTGTCATACCGTTTGTCGTCCGCTTTATACATGTTCTGGTTAACCTCCCTTTGAGATTAACCTTATTGTACTCAATGCGGGCAGGCCTGCCCATGACAGCATGGAAGGTGTTTATGGAATAATGTCACTTTTGCGCTGCCGGGTTAAGAGCCTCCAGCAGCATCGCGGAATAGCCGGCTTTTACAGAATCGGCGTCCTGGCTGCTGAGTGAACCGGCGGCAGCAAACCCATTGATTTCCTTATTGGCAGCCCTCACCAATCCCTTGAACAAGGTGGCCGCATCGGTTTGCGCAGCTGCCGCCAGACTCTGCCCTTGGGCCAAACCTTCCAGGATTTGCACAGCGGGAACGCCTGTAACAGCGGCAGCATCATACACAATCCGGTCCGTATGCTCCTGCAGGTAGGCATCGGCATCCACTTCCCCGGTATATCTTGACTGATCCACTACAGCAAGCAGCTCCGCATACGCCGCTTCCTTGGTGGAGGCCGCCGCTTCCTGCTTCAGCCAGCCGTTATTCACCGCTTGATCGATGTATGCAGCCACAGAGGGGTACAAGGTTGCCGCAAGCTCATCCGCGCTTACATCCGCTGCAGCTGCAAGGGTCGCACCGCTATCCAGCTGGCTTCTCAGCGCTGCCGCTTCCACTCCCATATAGCTGGCTGTTTGGCCGACTACAGAACGCAGGCTTTCCTTCACAATATCCGGAGCTGCTTCTGCTGCCGTTCCATAACCATTGGCGGTTATAGCCGTCAGAAGCTGCTTTTGTGCCTCCGCCTTCCATTCCTGAAGCTTGGACGTGGTCAGTGCACCTGAAACCCATGCTGCATCAAGAGCTTTGTCCACATCCTCCTGCAAATAACCGGACAATTCACCTGCATCAACTCCAGTCGCCGCCTGCAGGCTTTGCCCTGCTGCGAGAGCGCCTGTCACATCAGCATAGTCCGCATCGGCATATATGACAGCCAGTCTCACAACGCTGTTCAACCTGGTTTGAATGATCGATTGGGCATACGTGTCCATCCATTTATTTTCCGCTGCATCATAGCCCTTGGTGTTCACCAATTTGGCCACATCCAATGCCGCTTCACTTGCCACCCCGCTGGCTTCCGCTTGCGAAAGGCCGTTAGCATTCACTAACCGGGCCAGCTTCTGGTTTAGCCCTGAGAGCAAATAGGCAGTCAAGTCCGCTTCCTCCAAACCGGAGGCCTCCAACAAGGATTGGCCCGATTGCAGTGCAGCACGCAGATCAGCTGTGGAAACCTCGGATATCCCGGAGGTCAGCTGGACCAATTGGCTTAACCGGTTGTTCAGCGCTTCCCGGCCCGGATTCAAGGCATCTGCCACTGCATCATAACCAATCCATGGTTGGCTCAGCAGCTTGGGAAGGACGTTATCCAATTGTTTAGCCGCATCGGCGGACTCCTGAACAGTGAGATACTCGTAAGCTACTTCATTCTGGACATCCTTCGTGAAAACAGCCGTCAGATCCGAAATCATGGTGGAAGAGGCCACCCCTGCCGCATCTGCAATGGAAGCTCCCTCAGCCAGCAGCCTATCATACACCTCCTGATCGGGACTGTACAGTCCCGATACCCGGTCTGGCAGGCTGCCCAGCCAGTTGGATACGAATACATCAGCATATGTAACCCCTTGCTGGGAGGCTTCTTCTCCATTGACCGGAACGGTCAATGCGTATGTATTGGACGCCGCATGAACCGCAGAGCCTGCCCATCCCAATCCTCCCGCTGCCAGAACCGCCGCACTCATCACTACCGCCAATTGCTTCTTCATCATTCTTCGCTTCCCTTCAAGGTTTTGTGGATTGCTTATTGCTGATGAATAGAGCATATCCCCCGAACCTTAAACGGTGATGAATTGAAACTGAGCGCTAACTGAGAGTTTCCTGAAAGCTATTCGTAATACACCCGGAACAGCAAATCCTGATCGTAGTTCCCGAAGCCCCGGCCGAAAAGAGTCAAGCCTCCGCCATGTCTCCCCCCGTCCTTGGCCTCCATCCGGAATATCCAGGCTTAGCCCTTCCACACGATATCCTGAATCCGCACGTCGGAAATCCGCTTGCCGTCTATAAACGTGCCATGTCCGTTGATCCGCAGCCTCTTCAATAAGCCGTATTGGTTCACATTGGAGGGCCACCAGTCCGGCGTCAGCTTGCCTCTCCTGTCCCCGTAATCCCCCGGGCTTGTCCACTGACCGATCCAAATCCCATTCAGGTAAAATCCGATGTCCGACGGCCATTGATCCCGGGTATGGGGCGCCTCCGAGCTGATTTCCATGGAAATCTCCACCTCGTTCATCACCTGATGGGCGAACAAATAATTCGGCACCTTATATTCCACAAAACCTCTGGCAAACCATAATATCCCGGCGTTCATCCGTTCGGGGTCCAGAAAATAACGGGGATTGTCATACTCCCCGATCAGCCTCTCCGAGGTGGCCAAACCACAGGTGGGATGAGCTTCCACATCGGTATACTGGCCCACCGGAACTGCAATTTCCACCAGCTTCCGCACCTCCGCAGAGGCAGAAGCGAGATGAATCTGCAGGTGGTGTGTGGTCAGGGAGCAGAATTTATAGGTGGCGCCTTGAATCCGCTTGCTCCTGCAGCTGATCAGCCCCGCCCGCTCCAGCTTGCCTGCATGTACGCTGGCCATGGGATTGCTGATATGAAGCGCCTCGGCCAGCTCCTTAATGCTCCGTTCCCCCTCCTGCAGCAGGCGGATCATCCCCAGGCGGACCTCGCTGGCCAACGCCTCATATACCGCCAATGATTCACTGTCCGTAGTCAGCAGCATTGCTACCCACACCCCTATTCTCTGTAAGCTGCATACCTTAAATTTAGATATTGATTATTTCAATAAGGTATGATAAATCTATGTTGCCAATAACGCCATTTTAAATTAATGTTTTCATTAATTCAAGAGAGGGGATTTCCCATGAAGCTGCAGGCAAGCATGACAGTGGATAAGGACTTTGTCATTTCGGAGGTGGATAAGCGGATTTTCGGCTCCTTTATTGAGCATCTGGGCCGTGCTGTCTATGGGGGAATTTATGAGCCGGGGCATCCCACGGCGGATGCCAACGGATTCCGCGGCGATGCGCTGGAGGCTATCCGCAGGCTGCAGGTCCCGATTATCCGTTACCCGGGCGGGAACTTTGTCTCCGGCTACAACTGGGAGGACAGTGTGGGCCCCAAGGCGGAGCGCAAGCAAAAGCTGGAGCTGGCCTGGTGGACAACGGAAACCAACCAGATGGGCACCAATGAATTTGCCGACTGGGCCAAGCTGGCCGGGTCCGAGGTGATGATGGCGGTGAATCTGGGCACCCGCGGACCGGATGAAGCCCGGAACCTGGTGGAATACTGCAATCACCCCTCCGGCTCCTATTACAGCGATCTGCGGATTGCCCACGGCTACAAGGAGCCCCACCGGTTCAAAACCTGGTGCCTCGGCAATGAGATGGACGGTCCTTGGCAGATCGGTGCCAAAACCGCCGTGGAATACGGGCGGATCGCCAACGAAACTGCCAAGGTGATGAAATGGGTGGATCCGTCCATTGAGCTGGTCGCCTGCGGAAGCTCTAACAGAGGTATGGCCACCTTTGCAGAATGGGAGGCCACCGTGCTGGACCTTACCTACGATCAGGTGGATTATCTTTCGCTGCACACCTACTATAATAACAACAAGGACGAAACGGATAATTTTCTGGCCAAGTCCCTGGATATGGACCAGTTTATCGACAGTGTGGCCTCCATCTGCGATTATGTGCAGGCGAAGAAACGCTCCAAGAAGAAAATCTATCTCTCCATGGATGAGTGGAATGTCTGGAAGACCATCGGATCCAGCCGGGCCTCCGAGCGCTGGCAGGTGGCGCCGCCGGAATTCGAGGATATGTATAATATGGAGGATGCCCTGATGGTGGGCTGTCTACTGATCTCTCTTCTGAAGCATGCGGACCGGGTGAAGGTGGGCTGTTTGGCCCAGCTCATCAACACCATTGCCCCGATTACCACGGTAACCGGGGGCGGCCTTTGGCTGCAAACCACCTATTATCCTTACCTGCATGCCTCCCTGTACGGCAGAGGGACCGTGCTGCATCCCATCATCCGTTCGCCCAAATACGATTCCAAGGATTTTACCGATGTGCCGTATTTGGAAGCTATTGCCGTTTATAATGAGGAGTTGGCGCAGGTAACGGTCTTTGCGGTTAACCGCCATCTGACGGAGGAGCTGGACCTGCAGGTTGACCTGCGCAGCTTCGGCGAAGTAACGGTGCTGGAGCATCTGGTGCTGGAGCATGAGGATTTGAAGGCGGTGAACACGCTGGAGCAGCCGCAGCGGGTGCAGCCTCATAACCAAGGGAACGCCCGGACAGACGGCAGCCGGGTGGAAGCCCGCTTGGGCAAGGCCTCGTGGAATGTGATCCGGTTAGGGGTAAAGCTTTAAGACCCGATTGGTAAGCAAGTCCGCACAATAGGTCAGTTTTTCGCCGGATATTCTATTGCCCCGTGTGGGACAGGCCCCTATACTTTTCAGTAACACAACCGATGTATGGAGGGAAAATGGAATTGACACAGCCAATGAACAACTATTCCGGCTATTTAATGGCCCATTTTATCGGGGAGCAGCCTGATGGAGATCAGGTCTATTTTGCTTACAGCGAGGACGGGCTGCACTGGAAGGATCTCAACGGCGGTTTGCCGGTGCTCCGTTCGGAGCTGGGGGAACAAGGAGCCCGCGACCCGTTTCTGGTGCGGGACCCGCAAGCGGACAAGTTTTACTTAATCGCTACAGATCTCCGTGTAGCCAACGGCAAAGGCTGGGCCACTGCCGTTCATGCCGGGAGCCGGGACATGATCGTTTGGGAATCCGCCGATCTGGTAAACTGGTCCTCTCCTTGGGCGGTTACCCTGGCGATACCCGGCGCAGGCTGCCTGTGGGCTCCCGAAGCCATATATGAGGAAGCAACAGGAGAGTTTCTGGTCTTCTGGGCCTCCTCCACTAAGGAACCGCAGGAAACCGACCCGAAGCATAAAATTTACAGCGCCCGCACCAAGGACTTTAGAAGCTTTACCCCTACGGAAAAATACATTGAACGGGATAATCATATTATTGATACCACCATCCTGCTTCATAACGGCGTCTATTACCGGTACTCCAAGGATGAAACCACCAAGAATATCCGGGTGGAGCAGGGCTCTTCAATGGATAATGACGCCTTTGTTCCTGTCTCCGCTCCCGTACTGGAGGAGCTCCTGGGTGTGGAGGGCCCGGAAATCTTCAAGTTTAACGACCGTGAGGAATGGTGCCTCATCGTGGACCGTTTCGCCGCCGGCAAGGGGTATTTGCCTTTGATCACGACCGATCTGGCCAGCGGAGACTTCCGGATTCTTGACGACAGTGAATTCGATATGGGCACCACCAAAAAGCGGCACGGCGGCGTCCTGCCCATCACCCGCGACGAATGCAGCAGGCTATTAGCCGCATACGGAGACGGGCATCAAGTGCTGCCTGGGCAGTTCGCTGATCCCGATATGGCCAAATTCAACGGCCGCTATTACCTGTACCCCACCACCGACGGCTTCGACAAGTGGTCCGGCACCCGGTTTCACGTATTCTCCTCCGGCGACTTGAAGCATTGGAAGGACGAGGGCGTTATTCTGGATTTGGCTACCGATGATGTCCCTTGGGCGGTAGGCAGCGCTTGGGCCCCCTGCATCGCCTCCCGCAACGGCAACTATTATTATTACTTCTGCGGCAAAGGAGCAGACGGCAAAAGCGCCATCGGTGTCGCTTCCGCCGACGCACCCGCCGGCCCGTTCCGGGCGGAGCCTCTTCCCCTGATCACCATGGAGCTGTTGGGCCGACTGGGCATCTCCATGGCCCAAGCCATCGATCCATCCATTTATGTGGAGGATGACGGGGAGGTGTATCTGCTCTTCGGCAACAGCCATGCCGCTATCGTCAAGCTGAATGAGGATATGGTGAGCATCGCAGAGGAGACCATGCGCAATCTGGAGGGGCTGTACGACTTCCGCGAAGCGGTAACGGTGCTCAAGCGTGACGGGCTGTACCATTTCACCTGGTCATGCGACGATACGGGCAGCGAGGATTATCACATCAATTACGGTACCGCTGAAGAGCTCTATGGCCCTGTCACCTACCGCTATCCCGTCCTGGTCAAAAACAAAGCGAAGGCTATGCTGGGCACCGGACATCACTCCATCTTCCATGAGCCGGATACAGACAAATACTGGATTGCCTATCACCGGTTTGTGACCCCTCTTACCCGGTTCCCGGAGGGCAAGGGTTTCCACCGCGAGGTGTGCATTGATCCGCTGGATTTTGGCCCGGACGGTCTTATGGTGCCGGTAGAATTGTAAAATTTTTAATGATCCGTTAACAAACTTTTTACCGCAAGCGCATTTCCCTCCTGTATGATGAGACTGACGGGTGGACTGTTCTCATCCTACATGAGGGGGAGCGTAGCACATGAAGATCGGGCTTTTTACGGAAACCTATTATCCGCAAATTAATGGTGTTGCCACATCCGTGCTGATGCACAAAAGACTGCTGGAGAAGCTGGGGCACCAGGTGTATGTGTTCACAACCACCGACCCGGGCGCTGCCGCCCATGAGCCCGGCGTGTTCCGCGTCACCAGCCTCCCGTTTGCCAGCTCCAGACGCATCGGTGTTTTTATCCATCCGCGGACCATCCAATTTATCCGCAGGCTGGGTCTGGATGTGGTTCATACCCATACCGAATTTTCCTTGGGATTGCTGGGCAGAACGCTGGCGAAGCTCCTGCATATTCCTTTGGTGCACACCTACCATACCATCTACGAAAATTATACCCACTATATTATCAAGCTCGGGGTGTTGGAGCCCGCGGCCAAAAAACTGGCCCGGTCCATCAGCACCCGTTTTTGCAATTCCGCCGACCAGGTGATTGTCCCCACAGAAAAGGTAAAGAGCTTACTGCTGGCCTACGGCGTCCGTCCGGATATCGCCGTAGCGCCTACTCCCATTGATGTCAACCGCTTCGGTGCCAGCTCCGCTTTCTCTGATGGGAAATTGGATAGCCTGCGGGCGTCGCTGGGGATTGAGACCGGTGACCGGGTCTTGCTCTACATCGGGAGATTAGCCAAGGAAAAGAATGTGGAGGCGCTGCTGGGCTACCTGCAGGATTATCTGCCAGGCAAGGAGCGGGTGAAGCTGCTCCTGGTGGGAGACGGCTCCGAACGGAAGCGTCTGGAGGAGGCTGCCGCGGAATACGGCATCAGCGGTCAAACCATTTTTACCGGGGAAGTGCTGTGGGACCGGGTCCCTCTTTATTACAGGCTGGGTGATGTGTTTATCAACGCCTCCCAGAGCGAAACCCAAGGTATGACCTACACGGAAGCGCTGGCCTCCGGGCTGCCTGTAGTGGCAATGGCGGACCCATGTCTGGATGGGGTTCTCCGGCATGGGTACAATGGCTTCATGTTTCGGGGGCAGGCCGACTTCCTCCGGTATACGGATGCGATTCTCACGGACCGTTACCTGCAGGAGCGTCTGGCGGCGGAAGCCCGCCACTCTGTGTCCGAGCTGACCGGGCTTCGTTTTGCTAAAACGGTAGAGGGGTTGTATGAGAAAACCATAGCCCGGATCACCGGGCTGGCAGAGATAGGCGCGGAAAAGCTGAGTTAAAACCGGATCCAACCCTAACTCGCGGGAAACACAGCCTGTTGAACTGCACCCCCACTGCGCTTTGCCCTGGGGAAGCGGGATTGCAGACTGGTGCTGGTGCTGCTGTTCCTAACGGCGGTGAGAGACGCTATTTGCCCCAAAACGGGGAGCTGCCAAATCTAACGGAAGCAGAAGCCTTTATTGGGCTAAAAAAAGGCCTGCGGCAGGGCGATTGGTCCAAATAGCGGCTGTGGCCACCGTTAGATTTTTTGAAGCGGTGTTTTCGCTGAAATAAGGTCTTTCACCGCCGTTAGAATCTCTCACGTAACATGTTCCGTATAAACTTCTCACTAGCAACGAAGCTGGGGCTTCTTTGTTTGCCCAAAAGATTGCACCGGTTCTACTATCCGCTGAAGCTGGCCATCACCGGCTCCGAAAGGCCCAATGTGGACAGCATTACCGTAACCGCGCAATAATCTCCCCGACACTTGGCAAAATCCCCCGCCGCTGGCCTTCGCGCCAACAGCGGGGGATGATTTATCCGCCGAAGCGGGCGTCTAGTCCGCGGCCAAAGCCCATTCCAGCCCTTCCGCAATATACGTATTCCAGAAATCCCACGTATGGGCGCCGGGACTTTCCTTGTAGGTATGGGCGACCCCTTCCCCGGTTAGGAAAACGTGGAACAACCGGTTTTGCTCCAGCAAAAAATCCTCGGTGCCGCATGCCATATAGATCTGCGGCAGCTCTGCCCCGGCCGCCTTCAGCGCCTGGACCAGCGCCTCGGGATCCTTGTCGCTGCCCAATACGGCGTTCAAATCGCCGAATACCCTGCGGTAATAACCATATCCGGCTATCCCGTTATGAAAGTCCGGACCGATCCCCGCTATCCCGTGGAGAATCAACGCGGAGGATAAGGCGATAATCCGGCCGAAGTTACCGTTGTACTTTAGCCCGTTGCGGATCGCTCCGAAGCCGCCCATGGACAGGCCTCCGATGAAGGTATCCTCCCGCTCCCGGCTTAAGGGGAACAGGCAACGGGTCAGCTCCACCAGCTCGCTGCCGATGAACTCGCCGTGCCGCTCCTCCTTATCCTCATCATCCAGGTAGAAGTGGTTTTCCCCGGACGGCATAAAAACCGCAATGTGATGCTTCTCCGCCAGCTCCCGAATCCGGGTAAAATAGAGCCAGTCGGTATGGCTGCCGGCATAACCGTGGAGCAGGTAGAGGGACTTCAGCCCCTTGCGCTCCGGTGAAGGCGGCTCCAGCCGTTCTGCCGGAATCACAGCGGAAAAGGAAACCTGTCGTTTTAAGCTTTTCGAATAATATTCCATCTGCAAGTTGGCCACAATCGGATACTCCTTTTATAGGCGGGATACGTTACTGAACAACCCCAAAGCCCAGGATGGTAAACTGCTTATCCTCATCACCGGAGGCCATGGTAATCTCGATCAAGTGCTCGCGGGCCTCCGTTTCATTCAACAGAATCACGGCATTGCAGTGTGTCCAGTTATTCACGTGCGGATCGGCAGTAAGGACAGCTTGGCCGTCCACCCGGACCAGAGCTTTGCCGAATTGGCTGCTGCCGGAATCCTTAAACACCAGAATCAGCCGTTTGCAGTAGAGCTCCATCCGGAAGCTTTCGTCACCGGAAGCGGCCGTATGCATCCAGTTGTACGGGAACTGGGGTGTTGCAGACGTCTCTCCATCCAACGGGGCCAACTGCAGATCACTGTCGGATTCCCCGAAGCCTCCGGCGGAGATTCGAGCAAGCTTCTCCCCATTCCGGCGGTCCAGCAGCCGGATATCCCTGTAGTCGTCCCCGAGAAGAGGCGGCTGGTCCAGACAGATGTCCTCCGGGGAGAGCGCAGCTTGGTCCGCCTTCTCAAACAGCAGCCCCAGACAATCGGCCATCACCTGATGCCCGGCATTGGCGGGATGATAGATGTCGTAGAAGAACTGCTTTTTCGAGATGACATTCCCCTGCTGCTTGGACAGCCGGAACTGCTCCACCACCGCATCCTTCACGCTGACCATAGGCAGATCATAATGCCAGCCAATCGGCGCCAGCCGCTCCTGAAGATTCCAATCGTTCACGAATACGCTGAACAGCAGGATCACGGCAGGCTGCTTGGCCCCGTCCAATGCCTTGCGCACAAGACTTTCGTAGCAGACTCCCTGCGTTTCATCCCCGGCATCATTCACCGCAAATTCAATAACCACCACATCCGGTTCAACGTCTCCCTCCCGGAGCACATCCCGCTCATAACGGACAAGGCCCAGCTCCGAGGGTGTCCCGCCCAACCCCGCCTTGATCAGACGGACCCGGGCACCATCTGCGGCACCGAACCTTTGTTTGAACTGCTCATAGGACTTATAGACATAGCTTTGGGTATGAACCGGAACGGCACCCGCCCCTTGGGTAATGGAGCCGCCGATGTAGGCCAGGGTAACCTCTTCCCCACTCTTCGCCTTCTCAATGGCCGCCTTCAATCTCCTGGTATTGCCCAGATTCAGGAAGGACTTGGCGATCACCGCGTTATAAGCGGCAGAGCCGTAAGCAACGGGAGGCTCCACCTCCACCTCTGGGACCTCATAGCCGTCATTCAGGTAAAACACCACACTGGCCGAGGCCGTTTCCCCCGGTTCCTCAAACTCGAATACCAGCTTGCCCGGAACCTCGTCATCCGCGGACCAGGTGAAGTCCTCCAGGAGGAGCAGGGTTTCGGACCCGTCTCCCGGGCAGGAGGCCGTTAAGCAGGTGCCTGCCTGAAACCGGTCCGTTTTGGCATAATGCTGCATGGTGAAGGCTATACTTGGAGTCCCCGCCTTGTCCGGACGGACCGACACACCAATGCTGTGCACCAGCCGCCGGAACCCTTCCGTGGATTTCACCAGCTCCAGCACCGATTCATCCGTTACACCGCCGGTGTAACGGGCCTGGTCCACCAGCCGTCCTTCCAAATAGATTTCCTGGGAGTGGACGCCCCACGGCCTGGTGACACCTTCAATCTTCGCTTCATACATGATGTAGAAGCCGCTCCGTTTGGCTATAGGGTCCTTGGGGGCTGCCGGCCCCTCCCGGGAAGCACCGGCAGCCATTGTTTGATCGTTCACATGATCAATCCTCTCTTTTGGCATGGGAATCTCATCCCGGCCATCAGCCCTTCACGCCGCCAACCGTCATGCCCTGCACAAAATACTTTTGTACGAAGGGATATACCATCAGGATGGGCACACTGGCTACAATCGTCATGGTGGCCCGGATGGACGTAGGGGTAACAGTATGGGTGGAGGAGCTTTGGGCGTAAATATCCGCTGCACTCTGGGTAGTTGCCGTATTGGAGGTCTGCAGAATCTTCATCAGCTCGTATTGCAGCGTGCTCAGCTGCTGGTTGGAGGAGTTATACAGGAACACATCGAACCAGGAGTTCCATTGGCCTACGGCAACAAAGAGGGATACAGTGGCCAGGGACGGCACCGTCAGGGGCAGCACCACACGCAGGAAGGTGGTGAATTCCCCCGCTCCGTCGATCCGCGCCGATTCCAGAATGCCCTCCGGCAGCCCTTCGATGAAGGATCGGATGACGATCATATTGAATACGCCGATGATGCCGGGAATGATGTACACCCAGAAGCTGTCCGTCAGGCCCAGATTCTTAATGAGCAGATAACCCGGGATAAGCCCCCCGCTGAAATACATAGTGAATACGAAAAACATGGTGACAAACTTGCGCAGCACATAATCCTGACGGCTCAGCGTATACGCCAGCATAGCCGTGCAGAATACGGAGATGACCGTCCCCAGCACTGTGCGGATAACCGAAATAAAGGTAGAATGGTAAATCGCCGATTCATTAAAAATGTACTGGTAATTGCTCCACGTCCACATCCGCGGCCACAAATAAATGCCGCCTTTAATGGCATCATTGGCATCGTTGAAGGATATGGCAAACATGTTTATAAATGGATATAATGTTACAGTTACCAGACAAAGCATAAAGATGATGTTGCAGGTATCGAATATCTTGTCGCCTAAGCTGTTGTAGCGCAGGCGGGATGATTTAGTTTTCGACATGATGGTATAATCTCCCTTCTAAAACAGCCGGCTTTCGCCCATTTTTTTAGCAATGTAGTTGGCGCTGAACAAAAAGATAAAGCTGACCACCGTTTTGAACATACCCGCTGCCGTACCCAAGGAAAAGTTGCTCATGGCCATACCGTATTTCAGCACGAATATTTCAAGGTTTTCGGAATAATCCGCATTCATCCCGTTGCCCAGCAGATACTGCGGCTCGAATCCCGATTCCAGAATGCTCCCCATGTTCATGATCAGCAGAATGATAATCACCGGCTTCAGGCCAGGCAGGGTAATGTGGCGGATCCGTTGAAAACGGCTGGCCCCGTCAATTTCCGCAGCCTCATATTGTGAGGGGTCGATGGTGGTGATGGCGGCCAGATAGATGATGGTGTTCCAGCCTACATCCTTCCAGACTTCACTGACACCGAGAATTCCCCAGAAATAACTTCCCTTGGCCATCCATAGAATCGGCTGATCGATAATATGCAGCTTGGTCAGGATCAAATTGATAATGCCCTCCGGCGACAATACCATCAGCACAATGCTGGATGCCACCACCCACGAAATAAAATGGGGCAGGTAGCTGATGGTTTGGACAACCCGCTTAAACACAATATTCTTCAATTCATTCAGCAGAATCGCCAGCGTAATGGCGGTGAAAAAACCCAGCACAAGCTTGATGCAGCTCATGGCCAGCGTATTGCGGAGTACCCGGTAGAAGGTGTCATCCTCGAACAAAAATTTGAAGTTCTTCATCCCTATCCATTCCTGATCCATAAACGCTTTGGCCGGTCTGTATTTTTGGAAGGCCATGCTCCAGCCCCACAGGGGCACATACTTAAAAAGAAAAGCCCACAATACAAACGGTATGGACATAAACACAAGAGCCCTCTGCTGGATTACCCGCTTCAAAAATAACGGTCTTTTTATTTGTTTTTCCGCAGCTGCCCCAGGCGCTGTAAGAGCTGATCCAGTATGCTTTCCCACTGCACATAACTCCTTTCCGTCATCCCCACAAGATGTGCAACAGAGGGGAGAGCTAACTCCCCTCCATTGTTTATGCCTTTTACCACTTGCCTGCAATACGGTCCTGAATGGCCTTGTTCATAGTAGCTTCATAGGTTTTCTTATCCAGCTTGTTCAGCTCGGTGATATATTCATTCCAGGTGGCGTCGAATTTATCTGTGCTCTCCAGAATCATCTTGGACAAATATTTCTTCTGCAGGTCATCAGATTTGGTGGTGATGATCTGCTCCGGCGAACCTTGGGGAATGGCGATGGACCAGGCCGGGAACCATTTGCGCTCATCGGGCTTGTTGTAATAGCCGCTGAAGGTTTTGGCGCCATAAGCTTCGAGAATTTTCTTGTCACCGTCGGTATACAGAGCGGAGGCTACCTCAGCCTGGTTGCCCGGCGCATAAGCATTGCCGTCCTTCAGGACAGAGTTGTTGCCGTATTTCGGCCATTCGGTGTAATAATTGAAGCCAAACTTCAGGCTTAGATCCGGATCTTCATGGTACTTGGCTTGGTCGTCCTTATAATAGAAACGGCCTTTATCATCCACGCTGTAGGTTTGGTCCTTGATCCCCCAGGAGGTGAGAATCTGATTTTCTTCCTTCAGCATATTGTCAAAGTATTTGATGATGCGCACAGGGTCCTTAGCCTTCACACTGATGCCGACCCCGTAGTTGGATACGAATCCGGGCGGATCGATATATTGGTCCTTGATGCTCTTGTCGAATACGATGGGTAGTGGCGCATACCGTTTTTCGTCGATACCGGCCTTCTTCAAATTCTTGAAGGCGTCCCCTACCTGCCAGGAGTAATTGAAGAAGCCGAGCACCCGGCCGGAGGTGATTTTGGCCAAATATTGGTCCTTGTTCATGGTGAAGGATTCGGGATCAAATAAACCGACGGCATTCATATCGCTGAGCTTCTTGATCCATTTCTTCTGGTATTCGGTACCTGCGTAGATCTTGGCTTCGTTGGTTTTCATATCCACCATAACGCCGCCGTCATTGGGGTAACCGGCCAAATGGGCAGCAGGGTTCTGCAGTGTAAAGAAGTTGTTGTTCACACCGGCAGACACCATAAAACCAATAGTATCCTTGCCGTCTACCTTCGGATATTTCTCTTTATATTTCTTAATGAAATCGAAGTATTCATCCAAGGTGGTGATCTTCGGATAACCGAATTCCTTCAGCACGGTGCGCTGAATCCAGAAGGCGGTGCCGGGATCGGGCTCGGCAATAAATCCTTGGTTTGCCGTGAAGGGCAGCGTATAAATTTTGCCGTCCTTGGCTTTCATTTTATTGAAATAGGATCCATAAACACGCTTAATATTGGGACCGTATTTTTCGATCAGCTCATCTAACGGAATATAGGCGCCCGCATCCAAAAGCTTGGCCATTTCTCCGCTGGCGCTGATGATGTCGGGATAATCTCCGCTTGCAATCATCACGCCCGCCTTGGTTCCGCTGTCACCCACCAGAAACTCCATTTTCACGTCCACACCGGTTTGCTTCTGCAGCTCCTTGCCGATGGTGGTTTCGCTGGCCAGCACATCCTTACGGCCTTGTCCGAAATGATAATACTTGAAGGTTACCGGGGAGGTATCCTCAACAGCTCCTGCCGACGCAGAAGGCGAGGAGGCGTTGTCCTTGCTGTCGCTCCCGCAGCCTGCGAGAGCTGCGGCCGACATCACCGCCGCCAGCCCCAATGCCAATACTTTTTTGACCCGCATATTTCTTCTCTTCCCCTCTCGAATTGTAATCTGCCCTGTAGACGCTTTCATTATAGCAAGAAACCGGATACATAATTAGATCACAAACTTTAGTTTATAGTATGAAAACTATATGGAAACAATGGTTTTACCCTTGCGGCTCCGTCAGAGGCAGCCCGATTTCAATGGAGGTGCCCTCTCCCTCCTTGCTCTGGATATTGAAGCTGAAGCGGCCCTGATAAATCAGCTTCAGCCGGTAATAGGCGTTTTTCATCCCCACACGCTCTCCGATTGCATCGTCCCGGTTCAGATACCGGCGGAGCTCCTCCAGCTTGTCCGGGGACATGCCGATGCCGTTGTCCGAGAG
>JAEWMH010000202.1 GCA_023393235.1 Bacillota bacterium
ATCCGATACTGAGTCGTCTTTGACACCCGGGGAAGCTTGTGCATCCTTTTCCCAGCCCAGGCCCCGGACTAAGAACGCGGCAAGCTGCTCCTTGGACACATCTCCGGCCGGGTTGTATTCCCCGGGGCTATAACCGTCGGTGATGCCAGCAGCCTTAATCGCTTCAATGTAAGGCAAGGCATAGCCGTTTGCTGCGTCGTCGGGAGAAACGTCCTTGAAGCTGGATGTCTTCAGAGAGGCATCTACATCCAGGCCGAAGATCAGCGCGGCGACTTTCGCAAACTGGGCACGATTCATCTTATCGTTCAAACCGAATTCGCCATCACTGACCCCATCGTATATCCCAGCAGAGATCAAGGCGTCGAACTTTGCCTTTGTCACCGCATCCAAATCCTTTAGATCAGTGAAGTCTGCCGAAGTCTTCGCATTGGCATACATAGCACTTCCGGACATACACAAGATGAATGCCAAAAAGAGCACAAACCATTTTCCCCTCATGAAATCTCCCCCTAGTCAGAATGTTTATTTATAGTCAAGCCAAAATAATTGCAAGACTCATAATATAATAATTATCGGCAGACTTCTGCGTATCTTTAATCATTTTCTTGAACAAAAAAAGAGGCTCCTGGAAGTTCTCCAGAAGCCTTTTTACGTGTTCGCGCGACCCACATTTTTAGTCAAGCGGCTCGGTTTACAACCGGGCCATGGGCTCGATGCGGTAGTGACTGCCACCCGCAGCGGTACCCGTCTCCGTAACCGTCCAGCCGTAGGAAATAGCGGACAACAGGCCGCAGTGCTGCTCCGGCGTGAGTGTTACCAGGATAGCCTCTTGGCCGGGCTCCGCCACAACCTCGGGCTCTGCCGAGAGCGCCAGCCGCATCCAGTTGGACAAACCACGCAGCGTATTGAACTTGATCCGGTATCCCCGGCGGACAGCGGCTTCCACGGTGGCAAAATCCGCCGCGGCGGTGTCCAGGAGATTCTGGTAGTTGAACTTGAAATCGCTGGTATCCTCGGGCACATCACCCTCCCGGACCCGCCGCAGCAGTTCGTCGTCGGACCAGCCGTGGCCCTTCAGGGATTCCAGCAGCAGCGCATCCCATTGGGACAGCTTAACCAGGTCCTGCGTATGGTTATTTGATGATGGCATAGAAAATCGCTCCTTTTTTGACGGACATACATGATGGATCTATTCATGGAAAACGGGACTGCCCGGTTCCGGCAGAACCGGCCGCGCAGCCCCATTGCAGATGGATTGGCTTATTTGCTTGCTTTGTACTTGGCCAGGAAGTCCTTTACCTTGGCAGGGTCGGCCTTCACTTCAAGACCGGTTTTCACCAGCGGGCTCACTGTGGAGACGGCCTTGATCTTGTTGTTCTTGTAGTAAGCCAGGAACTCATCCTGATTGATGGAATACAGCACGGCCTTACGCAGATCCGCGCTCTTGGCTACTTCACGGTTCTTGGTGTTGAACAGCAGGTAGGATACCGCGTTGCTGGGCACGGTTTGCAGCGCCAGCTTGGTGTCGCCCTTCACCACATCATACTTGTTTTCCGGAACGCTGTAGAACAGATGAATCTCGCCGCTGCGCAGAGCGGACAGGGTGCTGTCCATATCCTTGATGAAGCGGACCTTGATGTTGTTGACCTTCGGTTCGTTGGCAGTGCCCTTCATGTATGCCGGGTTCTTGTAGAAATTGGCTTCATAGTCGGTTTTGGAGGACAGGATGTACGGGCCGCTGGTGTACAGGGTATTGTTGTACTTCGCGCCCTCTGTCACCGTATTTTGATCGCCGTAGGCAATATCCTTGTTGGGATCAAATTTGGCTACATCATAGGTATTGATGGCTTCCACCTGCTTCTTGGACACGATGCCTGCCGATTGGTGGGCCAGATAATTCAGCACCTGCGGGAAAGCCTTGGTGGTGGTCAGCTTGACGACCTGGTATTTGCCTTCCTTGCTGTTGGATTCCTTCTTGTCGGAGACAAGCGCTGCAATCTTCGCCGGAAGCCCCTTTTCCAGACCGGACTTAACGGTGTCGCCGCTGCCGGAAATCTTGATGGCATCCAGAGCCGCCGCATCGGTTACCAGCTCCACCTTGGAAATATGCTCATGCAGGGTGTAGGTGCGGTGGTTGGGAACAGAGTTCTTGTCCTTGGCGCGCAGCAGGGAGAAGATAACATCGTCTGCGCCTACACGTTCGCCGGTATCCACGGCCAGCTTATCCTTGATGGCAGCAAAGTTGATATCGTCGCGGAGGATGAAGTAATATTCGGAGTTGCCTTCGGCAATGGCGAAGTTGTAGGACAGGGAGCCTTCAGCCGTCAGCTTGTCGTCGTCGGTCAGGTTTAACAAACGAACATATTGGTTGGTGTTGATAATGTTGATGGAGCCGTCATTGCCCTTGATCGGATCCAGGGAGGTCAAGGTCGGCATGGTGGATTGGAGAATAATCGGATCCTTGGCCCGTTTGGAGGTATCCTTGAAGTCCAGCACTTCCCAAGGCAGGGAACGGGATTTGGAGAGGCGGACGGTGTCCTTGTTCAGAACCTCCTGATTGAAGGCCTGGGACTTCACGGAATTGTACAAGGGCGCAATGTAGGCTTTATCAAAAACCAGCTTTTGTTCCAGCTGCTTATAGGTTTCTGCATATTGCTCCGGTGTTTGAGTGGAGGCCGTTTCGACCAGCGTATCGATTTCCGGGTCAGACATGATGCTGTAGTCGCCGCCGGTTTTGAAGAGGGAGCGGACGGCATAGTCAGGGTTGCCTGTTACGGTAGTCCAGCTGGAGACGGCGATGTCAAAATTGCCTGCATCCTGTTGTGCCTTGTAGGTGCCGTAGTCGGGCTGAAGATTCAGCTTAACGTTAAAGCCGTTTTTGGCCAACTGGTCACGGATAATGTTCACGTCCGCTTCGTTGGAGTTTTGGGCCAACAGTTCAATATCCACCGGAGTGGTATCCGCCGGTGCTCCGGAAGGAGCTGCGGACTGTTCAGCCGACTTGTCTTTGGTGCTCAAGGTGCAGGCGCTGGCAACAAGCGATAAGCTCAGTGCTGCGGCAATAGCCAGGTTTCCCTTTTTCATGATTTGGTTCCCTCCTGATTGAAATATGTTTTATCTATGAACGCACATTCACTTTCGATGCAATGAATGCGGATTCCGGCGGTGAGTGCCGACCTGCGGCTAGTCCAGCTTCGGGTCCAGGGCGTCCCGCAGTCCGTCTCCCAGGAAGTTGAAGGAGAGAACCAAGAGGATTATGGCCAGGCCCGGGTAAATCGCGGTAAAGGAATGGGTTTCCAGATAGGCGCTGCCCACCTTCAATATATTGCCCCATTCCGGGATATGCGGCTCCACGCCAAGGCCCAGAAAGCTTAAGCTGCTGGTGGAAATAACGGCGGTGCCGATGGTGAGTGTGGCTTTGACAATCATCGGCGCCATGGAGTTGGGCACGATGTGCTTGAACAGAATGGCCGCATCGCTGGAACCGAAGGCCCGGGCCGCCTGGACATACTCCAGGGTGGACACCATCATCACATTGGCCCGCATGGTCCGGGCGTAAGTGGGTATGGCGCCTACGGACAAGGCCAGAATCAGATTGCCGGTGCTGGCTCCGAAGGCAGCGATAATGGCAATCGCCAGGAGGATGCCGGGGATGGCATACAGAATATCCAAGGCCCGCATAATCAGATTATCGGTGGTCCGGCCGTAGTAGCCGGAGATGGCACCCAGGATGCCGCCGACGATAAACGGAATGAGGGTGGACAGGATGCCGACGGTAAGGGATATCCGTGCCCCGAAGACGATCCGCGAGAACAGATCCCTTCCGAAATTATCCGTCCCCATGGGATAAACCAAGGACGGGACATGCAGAATATTGCTGTAATTATTTTCAATGGCCATGCCATAATCAAAGGTTAGATAACTGCACACGGCCAGGGACGCCAGGAAGCCTACGAAAAACAGGCCTAGCATAGAGGTGGAGCTGCGGGACAGCTTGGCGACAATATCGCTCAGCTTGGACCCCGAGGTATACCCTTTGTCCCGGAGCCGCGACATGAGGAGCAGGGCCAGGAAAAGGGCGAACAGATTGCCTGTGGCGGCCGTTGCCAGCAGCAACGCGGCAATTCCCCACATCCAGGACGGCAGGCGGCTGTCGTCATCATGCCGGGCGATAACCAGCAGTGCAATCAATTGAAGCACGGCGGCAACGATCAGAAGCCCCATTCCCAGAAGGAAGGTATCCGCTACATACGGCTTGAACATATTCAGCGTGGATACGGCGAATACAAACAGGGTCGTCAGCAAGGTATACCCCGCCAGGATGTAAGCCGGGCTTTTGCGCCGCTTCACCAGTTGGTATGCGGCAATGGCAACAAACAGATTTCCGGTGAGCACACTAAGCATCAGCCCCCAGCCCAGACGCCGGGTGGAAAGCCGGATGGTTCCTTCCGCCAGAAGATCCCGGCGGATAAGCCGCATCACAGCCAACTGAAGCAGCCCGAACAGCAGGAACACCAGGGAGATCGTAGTCCAGACTGGCTTTGGCGCTCCGGCGGCCCAGTCAATGCCGCTTATGAAGAACACAGCCGCCAGCGCCAAGGATACGATGCCGGCGAAGCTGGCCTGGGCGTATTCCGGTGCGGAGGCGAGGCGGAAGTGGGTTTCCTGATTGGATAAGGAGGAAGCTGTTTTTGTAGTCATTTGTTGGATCACCTGCCTTTAGTATTGCCTCATTTTGGAGCGGATCCGCGGATCGGCCAATGCGTAGAAAATATCAATCACCATGTTGACCAGGGAAATGGCAATGGCGGTATACACAACGCCGCCCATAATCCCCGGGATATCGGGGATAAATTGCTTATCTACGATGTAGCTGCCGATCCCGTTGATATTAAATACCTTCTCGGTTACCGCCGCACCGCCCAGCATACCGCCGAACTGCAGGCCCACCACAGTCACGATGGGGATCAATGCATTACCCATAGCATGGCGCCACAGCACTTGACGGCTGGAGAGGCCTTTGGCCCGTGCAGTAATGATGTAGTCCTCATGGATAACCTCCAGGATAGACGAACGGGTCATCCGCGCTACCGCTGCGGTCAAGCCTGTGCCCAGCACCACCACCGGCATAATCATGGACAGCCAGTTGGCCGGGTTGAAGGTGGCAGGAAGCCAATGAAGCTTAATGGCGAAGGTCAGAATAAAAATCAGGCCCTGCCAGAAGTTCGGGACGGATAACCCCAGAAGCGCGATGAACATCAGGGTGTAGTCCAAGAATGAATTGGACTTGGTGGCGGAGATGATTCCCACCGGCAGCGCGATGAGCACGGATACCAGCGTAGCGATGGCCGTCAGGGTCATGGTCACCGGGAACTTGTTGGCGATGGCCGCCGTTACCTCTTCATTGCCCTGGAAGGATCTGCCCAGATCGAAGGTGAGAATTCCCTTGATGGTGTCCCACAACTGCACCAGATAAGGCTGGTCCAGCCCGTACAGCTTGTTGAAGGCGGCAATCTGCTCCGCCGTTGCCGTTTCACCGATAATGTTGGCGGCGGGGTTCATCGGGGAAATATAGAGGATAGTGAAAACCAGAAAGGCCACGCCGAAGATAACAAATACCGTCATCAAGAGGCGTTCAGCGATATATTTGAGATAAGGGTTGCTGTAGATGGCCATCAAGAGATACATCAGAATACCGGGAATCAGGGATAACCCGAGGAAAAGCGGATTGCCTGCCAGCTCCCCGAAGGTGCCTGCAAAGGTGATGCCCCTTTTGCCGCCCTGCTGCCGCTCCAGCTCCCGTCCGATCCGGTCCTGCAGCCGCTCCCGGGCAATCTGGCCGGCTTCTCTCTCCAGCTTCTCGGGACTTGCCGTCTGGCCGAAGAAACGGTGCTTCCGGAGCAACTGGTCACGCGCTTCCTCCAACAGCCGTTCGTACTCCCCGGTCTCCTGGAGCCGGCGCTCCAGTTCCCTGCGCCTTCCGCTCTGTCCGCTAAGCTTGCGGCGGTACAGATATATGAAAAACACCACCGCATTCACCGGTGCTCCCAAAAGAAGCAGCAGATAGCGGTAGGCGGGATGCAGAAGCATTTTCGAATAAATTTCCGCCAGCCGTCCGGCGGAGCGGGTACCCGTTGCAGTCATGTCTCCGGACATGTTCAGCGCCTCGATTCTTCTCCGAAATGTAGATTACCAAGTATTCGAATAAATCCCATAGAGTTACAAGGTTTTAAGTTTGGCTCCCCTCGCTGTCAATACGGGTGCATGGACATTTTTGAAGAATTGCAAAACTTTTATTTCATCATTTTATAATATCCGTGATACAATTACCAATATAATTTTAGGTTGGTCAAAAAATTTCTGAAAATCCCTAGTAGATGCGTAGGTGAAAGCATGGATACGTTGTTAAAGGTGAATCATTTGTCTGTTTCGTTCTTTACCCGGGACAAGGAAGTGGAAGCGGTTCGGAACGTCAGCTTTGAGGTGGGCCGGGGGGAAACCCTGGGTATTGTCGGTGAATCCGGCAGCGGCAAAAGCGTAACGGCACGCACCATTATGCGTCTCCTGCCGTCCCCTCCCTCCATGGTCAAAGCAGGTGAGGTGCTGTTCTGCGGCCAGAACCTGGCTGATAAATCCCCTCATGAGATGGAAGCCATCCGCGGCCGGGATATCGGCATGATCTTCCAGGACCCCATGTCCTCTCTGAATCCGACCATGCGGATCGGCCGCCAAATTGAGGAAAGCCTCATCAAGCACCGGGGCTTGTCCGCCCAAGAGGCCCGCCGCGAGGGGCTGGAAATGCTCCGGATGGTAGGAATCCCGAACAGCGATACCCGCTATATGCAGTATCCCCATGAATTCTCAGGCGGTATGCGCCAACGGGTCATGATTGCCATCGCCCTGGCCTGCCGGCCTTCTCTGCTTATCGCCGACGAACCCACCACGGCATTGGATGTAACCATCCAGGCGCAGATTCTCCATCAGATGAAGGAGCTCCAGCGCCAGCTGGGCACCTCGATTATTCTGATTACCCATGATCTGAGCGTCGTAGCCGGCATGTGCGACCGGGTGGTGGTGATGAAGGAAGGGGAGATTGTAGAGGAGGGGACCACGGAGGAGATTTTTGCTGCCCCCAAACATCCCTATACACAGAATCTCCTGAACGCCCTTCCCCGTCTGGACGAGAAAAAACGGGCCAAACCCGCACCGGCTGTCATCCGTTCGGAGGACGGCAAGCCACTGCTGGAGGTACGCTCCCTCCGCCAATATTTTGACCTGGGGAAAGGCCAAATTGTGAAGGCGGTCAATGACATCAGCTTCGATATCCGGGCCGGCGAAACCCTGGGTGTGGTCGGGGAATCCGGCAGCGGCAAGTCCACCACCGGACGGGCCATTCTCCGGCTGAACGAGCCCAGCGGCGGCGAGGTATTGTTTAAAGGCATCCCCTTAAACCGGCTGAACCGCAAGGAAATGAAAATCATGCGCCGCCACATGCAGATGATCTTCCAGGACCCCTATGCTTCGTTGAACCCCCGGCTGCGGGTGGAGGACATTATCGGCGAGGCGCTGGATGTCCACGGCATGACCAGCGGCAAACAAGCCCGCCAGAAACGGGTGGAGGAGCTGCTGGAGATGGTGGGATTAAGCGCCTCCCATGCGCCGCGGTATCCCCATGAGTTCTCCGGCGGGCAGCGGCAGCGGATCGGCATCGCCCGGACGCTGGCGGTAGAGCCGGAATTTATCGTCTGCGACGAACCCCTGTCAGCGCTGGATGTGTCCATCCAGGCCCAGATCGTCAAGCTCCTGGAGGAGCTGCAGCAGCGGCTGGGTCTGACCTACCTGTTCATCGCCCATGACCTGTCTATGGTCAAGCATATCAGCGACCGGGTGGCGGTGATGTACAAGGGCAAAATCGTGGAGCTGGCGGAAAGCGAGGAGCTGTACACCAATCCTCTTCATCCGTATACCAAGTCCCTGCTGGCGGCCATCCCCGTTCCCGATCCGGCCATCGAGAAGAAGAAAACCTTCACCGTGCCAACGGAATCCGCCAAGGCCGATCCGTACAGCCTGGAGCATTCCCGCTTCATGGAGGCCCATCCCGGCCATTGGGTGGCCGTGGCATCGGGGGAGTAAGGCTAAGCCTGTATGCGCCTGATACCAAAAACCTTTGCCGCTTTAAATGCAGATAACTCTATCCGCTCCGCGCTTCAAATAGAAAAACCCGCCGGCTTCGGCGGGTTTTTGCTGTTCATTATGAGGCCAGGACCATGGATGCTTAGAGCCTTCTGAAGCCTGACGGCAGATTGCCGGAGGAACGGATTGCCCGGATTTGAGCCAGGGTAAGGAAGCGGTTAGACGAGATCAGGGATTCCGGATCGTTGTCGCCGATAATGTCATCCAAGTCCCGGAGGCTTACATTGCCCCGGAACACCCGGAAATTCCCGCGGAAATTGGTCCGTGTGAACAGAACTAACGTAGCGTTCCTGCTGGTAGAAAAAAAGGTGAGGCTCTCCACATCGTCGTATCTCCGCTCCAGGTTGGCAATGCCTACATTTCCGCGCACGGTGCGCCGGATGCCCCGGAAGTTCTCCTCCGAAAAAAGCCGCAGACGGGGGTAAACCTGCGCGATCGCTGTTTTTTCCATTTCGATGGCCACCTCCTCTCTCATTCTTCAGCATATGCAAGAGAGATTGAGAGGCATGGACGGATGGGATGCGGCGGTTTGCCTGTTTTAAGACGTGTGAGGGGGGCGAAATGGCGCGAGTGTACCCGGCGGTTTTGTTTTGGCGATGGGCGCCGGGGGCCTCAGACGGTACTAGGTGATTCTAACGGCGGTGAGAGCCGCTATTCGTTCCGTACAGGGGCTCCTGATTTTCTAATGGAAGCCACAGCCTCTATTTGCGCCGAACACGCCCGTTTGAGCATCATTTAGGCGAAATAACGGCGCTCACTTCCGTTAGATTTTTAGAAGGCTGTTTTTCCGCCGAATAAGGGCTGTGGCTTCCGTTAGCGCGCGTGTACCCGGCGGTTTCGTTTTTGGCGATGGGCGCCGGGGGACTCAGACGGTACTAGGTGATTCTAACGGCGGTGGGAGCCGCTATTCGTCTCGTATAGGGGCTCCTAATTTTCTAACGGAAGCCACAGCCTCTATTTGCGCCGAACACGCCCGTTTGAGCATCATTTAGGCGAAATAACGACGCTCACTTCCGTTAGATTTTTAGAAGGCTGTTTTTCCGCCGAATAAGGGCTGTGGCTTCCGTTAGCGCGCGTGTACCAAAGGGCTGTGGCTTCCGTTAGCGCATTCGGGCACCTTTATTGGCGTGGCAGCCAGCTCGGTACAACCACCTGGGTATGCTCGCTGCCAGGCGGTTATAGGTCTAACCTATAGATTTCATTTGTTTTATATATTTCTCAAATGAATCCGGTAGATGTACGGTTAAAGGAAATCACACGGGCCAAAAAGAGGGAGGATGCTGTAAATGGATCACAAGTGGAATACCGGTATTTATGATGGGGATATGGCGTTTGTCTCCCGGTTTGGGGAGTCCCTTCTGGAGCTGCTTCAGCCGCAAGGGGGGGAGTATATACTGGATTGGGGCTGCGGAACCGGTGACCTGACCGCAGCCATCGCCCGGTCCGGTGCCCGGGTGACGGGCATCGACGCTTCTCTCGATATGCTGGCAGCTGCCAAGGCCAAACATCCGGAGCTGGAGTTTGTGCTGGCAGACGGCCAGTCCTTCGTCAGTCCGGTGCCGGCCGATGCTGTTTTCAGCAATGCGGCGCTGCACTGGCTCACCGACGCCGAAGGGGCCGCCGCTTCCATAGCCGGAAGCTTGCGGCCGGGAGGGCGGCTGGTGGCCGAATTCGGCGCCCACGGCAATATCGCCTCCATTGTCCGGGGGCTGCCGTCGGCGTTTGAGGCTGCGGGAGCAGCCGGGAAGCTTCAGCTGCCCTGGTATTTCCCCACGGTCGGAGAATATGCCACCCTGCTGGAAAAGCACGGCCTGGAGGTGGAGCTGGCCATTTGCTTCCACCGCCCCACACCTCTGGAGGATGGGAAAGCAGGCTTCCGCAAGTGGGTCAACACCTTCGCCAACGGTGTGCTCCGCGTTCTGGACGACACCACCCGCCAAGCGGTGCTGGAGCATCTGGAGCGGGAGCTGGCACCAGCGCTGTTCAGAGACGGCCGCTGGGTGATGGACTACCGGCGGCTGCGGGTGGCAGCCCGTAAGCGGGTGTAGCGCCCGATGGGTCGCCGGACGGCGCACCGCAACGGGAGCTGTCCCCGCCGAAGCGGGCTGATGCTGCGGCATCCCTGCTTCCGGTCAGGGCGTGTTTGCAAACACGCCCTGTCGTTACCGCTGCCCGCTACCGTTCCACCGTCAGCTACCGGTACCACTGCTCCTGGGCGGTGTACAGACGGGCATACTCACCTCCTGCCGCCAGCAGCTCCTGGTGGCTGCCGCTTTCGGCAACCCGTCCACCCTTCATGACCACGATCCGGTCCACCAGCTTGCACAGCCCCACCCGGTGGGAGATGATCACCGCGGTTTTGTCTTGGGCAGCATGGATAAAGGAACGGAGAATATCCGTTTCCACCAGAGGGTCCAGGGCGGCAGTGGGCTCATCCAGCAGAATCAGGCCGCTCTTGCGGAACAGCCCCCGGGCAATGGCCAGCTTCTGCCACTGTCCGCCGGACAGCTCCCGGCCCCCGAATTCACGGCCCATGGGCTCATCGAGGCCGCCTATCCCCTCCAGCCCCGCCTGCTGCAGGGCGTCCCCGATTTCATCATCTGCATAGAGCCGTCCCGTATCCGACAGGGCCACATTCTCGCGGAGGCTGAGATTATAGACGGCGAACTGCTGGGCTACTGCCGACGCCTGACGGCGGAAGCCCGCCTGGTCATAATGGCTGACAGGCACACCGTCCACGAAAATCTCCCCCTCCTCCGGCGGATAAAAACCCAGCAGAAGCTTGCCCAGAGTGGTTTTGCCGCTGCCGTTTTCCCCGAGCACGGCTACCTTTTCCCCTTTGCGGATTACCAGATCCAGATTATAGAGCGCATAGCCCGTCTGGCCGGGATACCGGAAGGCCACTCCCTCCAGACGGATATCCTGCTGCAGCCCGGGGTAAGCGGCGCTGCCGTTCTCTTCCTCCTTTTGGTCCAGAAAAGCATAATAGTCCTTGGCATAGCCCAACTGCTCGGGGATCCGCCCCAGGAATTGAAGAAACACCTTCATGGTCATCTGCATACTGAGGAAAGCCGTAACGGAGGCGCCGAACACCCCCATCGTAACCTGCCCCCGCAGCGCCAGCATCAGCACCAGTCCGATGGAAGCACCGTATCCCAGGATGCGGAACAGATCGCAGAAGAGCAGGCTGATGGCATCCTTCCTCCCTACCGCCCACAGCTCCTCATTCACCCGGTCCCGGGTGGCGGCCCACTTCCCGGTGAGATAACCGTCGAAGCCCGTGACCCGCATTTCCTTGGCCGTCTGGCGGGTATGGAACAGGCTCCACAGATAGGCAAGCCGGCGGGTTTCGGGAGCTTGAGCCCGCTTGATGTGGAAGAATTCCTTCCCCCGCACCAGACGGGCGACCAAGTACGGCAGTACCGACAGCAGCGATAAGGGCAAGAGCCAAACGCTGTACCGGGCCAGCACGCCCCCAAGCGCAACCGCAGTTAACGGAGTCCGCAAAAATACCAGGGTGCAGTTGAACAGCGCGGAGAGGGATTCGTCATTTACCGCCTTTTCCGCCCGCTCCTTGCGGTTTAACACCTCCGGGTCCTCCAGGGCCAGCAGAGGCAGCTTGGCCACCTTTTCATAAAGATCCATCCGGAAATAGGCGGTACCCTTTTCGTAAATCCCCGCGTTTACTGCAATGCTGAAGATGTATTCCAGGATATCGTTAATCAAATAAATAATCAGATAAAGGGCTGCATACAGGTACAGCTTAGTGCCGTCCGCCTGCCCGTTGATGGCTTTGGCCGCATGGTCGAACAGCCCGGCTGACACCACAGTCACAGCCGCCGGCACCAAAGCCCCCAGCAGTTGCTGGCAAACCGTAGCCGCCGCCGAAGCCGGCGCCCATTTGAATATACTGGCATAAATCCGGCGCAGACTGCTCATGATACCACCGCCTCCTTCCCGTACCAGGACCGCTGGCTTTCGTACATCCGGGCATACAAGCCTCCGGCCTCCATTAAGGCCCGGTGATTTCCGCTTTCCGCCACGATCCCATCGGCCAGCACAATAATCTTATCCGTCATCCGGGCGCTGGCCAGACGGTGGGAGATAAGGATGCAGCCCCGGTTGGCCAGCACCCTGGCGAAGCTTTCGTACATCCGGCTTTCGGCCAAGGGGTCCAAAGCTGCAGCCGGTTCATCCAGGATCACGAAGGCGCTGTCCGGCAGGCACGCCCGGGCAAGGGCTACCCGCTGCCACTGGCCGCCGGAGAGATCCCTTCCCGCAGGGTCCAGCTTACCCAGGGGCATATCCAGATTACCGGCCAGCTCCTCGGCCATGCCCATTCGTAACGCGGCGCGGAGCGCCTCATCATTCTCCAGGCTGGATAAATCACCGAAGGCCACATTCTCCCGCAGGGACAGCTCATACCGCTGGTAATCCTGGGAGATGACCGAAAATATCCGCTTCAACTCACTGCGCTTTAGCTCCCGGATGGGAATGCCATTGACCAGAATACGTCCGCTGTCCGGCTCATAAAGACGGCACAACAGCTTGATGATCGTGGACTTGCCCGCCCCGTTCTCCCCCACCAGAGAGACCCGTTCCCCCGGACTCACCGTAAAGCTCACTCCGCTCAGCACACGGAGGGACGTCTTGGGATATGTAAATACCACCTGCTCAAACTCCACCGTAAGCGGATCGTCTCCCAACGTCCGGTTCCCGTATACCGCCTCCGGAAGGGCCAGGAAGGCATAATAATGATCCATCAGCAAATAGCGCGAGCGCAGGCGCTGCAGGGTATGGGAAAGCAGCCCCGCATTGCTGATTACCGCACCGGTGGAGGCGATCAGTGCAGTAAACAGACCGATGGTCATGTCCCCCCGCAGCGCACCGGCGACCAGGCTGAGAACAATAAAAGCCGCCCAAACCTTGAACAGAAGCAGACTTACAAGATAATAACGCTGGGCGTGGAAGGTGGTTTTGACCCGGGTGCGGAGCACCTGGTGGGCTAAGCCCCGCCATTTCCCCATAATAAACTCCGTTGCGCCGAACAGCTTTAGCTCGAACAGGGCCGCCTTGCCGGCCACCAGATTCCCCAGGTCCCGCATCCGCCGCTCATCCGTGGACTGGCTGTTGAGCATGGTGTTCATCATATCCGCCGCCTTGAAATCCAGCCAAACCACAGGGACCAGCAGCACCAGGAACCCGGCCATAAACCACCATCCCACCTGGGCAAACACAAGAGCGGAGCCAGCCATGGCCATCATGCAGGTCAGCACCCCCGTCACGCTCAAAAACAGCTGGAACACCTTGTCCTGAGGATCGCTGGACATACGCTGGATGGTATCCTGCACGTCCTTGTCCTCAAAGCAGGCATATTCCAGCCGTTTGAACTTGTCCACAATATTCGGCGTCATGCCGCTGTTCAGCCTCCGTTTGATGGCAATGCCGAGAATTCCGTCCAGGAAACCGCCCTCCGTCGAGTTGAACAGCAGCGCCCCCAGAAGGCAAGCGCACCAGGCGGCCAAGGGCTTCCAGCCTGCCCCGTGGGCTACAGCGCCCGAAGCAGCGTCGATCACCCGTTGGATAAAATAGATGGACAACGGCGCCATCACCCCCGTCAGCCCCAGCTGCACCAGCTTGATCACCGTCAGTCCCGGGGCGTACCGGAACAAAATCCTAATCGTCCTCAATGATTTTCGAAACATGCTGTCCTCCCGTTAACCATTCAATGTATTCACCATCCATAACCAATAGCCACGCCTGCTGCATTTCCGCCGCACCAATGACCGATGAAATGCCACAGAAGGCCTTCAAATCGGCTTCGCCCATTTCGAGGGTTCATAACACATCCAGCCTGAGGCTTGGACGGTGTTATTTCAGGGTAGCGCCAGTATACGCTCCGGCCATTGGGAAAACCAGGGAAAATTCAGTTACATCAAAACCCTCCCAACACATAACAAAAGCCGCCAGGCGGATAACCCTGCGGCTTAGATCATGTGCTGTTCAGATCGGCTTGCTATAGTCAGCTTACTGTCTTGCTGGAGTGATCATCCGCCTGCGGCCGCTTCCCCTCAGTCGTCCCCCTGCCCCTGTTGGCCCGGATAAACATACGGCTGTCCATAGGAGGGAGGATAACCCTGGGCGTAACCCTGGACAGGGGTATGCCCATAATACGGATGGTTGTAATATCCGCCATAGGTGCTGCGGGCAGTCTGTGCCGGCTGCTGGCCGGCTCCTTGGTCATGGATCATCGCCTCAGGCTGTGGTGTCGCAGGCTGATGGTACTGGGCACAGCCGGCCGGAGGCCCGATCACCGTTGTCGCTGTAATGGGAGCCAGCGCCTGCGTAATGGCCGCCTGATCCAGGCAATAGGTATGCGCCAGGAGGTTGCGGGGCACCAGCCTCAGGAAATCCGATATGCCGATAAACTCGGGCACCGGTGCATCGAATACCGCCAGCAGATGGGTGCCGTCCTCTGTGGCCACCTCCCAGTGGATCCAGCCTTGGGGCACATTGGCCACCTGTCCGGGCGTAATGCCATACTGCTGCACCTGCTTGGTAAAGGGGTTCAGCATGGACACCACCGCCGCCCCCGAAATGGCATACACCAGCTCCGATGCATTCTGGTGGATATGCGGCTCGACAACGTTGCCTTTGGTCAAATAAATATCCAGCAGGGATACATTCCCCAATGTGTTCAGCTGCTGCACACCCAGCGCATAGATAACATTGCCGCTGTCCTTGGCGAACATCGGGTTATTGCGCAGATCGTAGGTATACTGCGCATTCGGCGATGTGAAGTCCATATATAAAACCGCCACAAGCAATCCTCTCCCCGGGGTAAATGTTGGAAACCATCCACCCGTTATGTATATTCCGCCGGAGAAAAGGTAGAACGGCTGATCTGTGTAGGCAGCCTAAGGCGGCCTTACCGCTCCAGACCATACAGGAGTGCCGCCTGCTGGACCTCCAGAAGATGCCGCTTAAAGCCGTAGCCCACGAAATACGGGGAGTCGATGACGGAGCCGCTGACCTCCTCCTCCACACAGAAGGGCGGGCAGGGATTAAGCAGGGCACCCGGTCTGGCCAATGCCATCCGCTCCGGAGTGATCCGGTAATCCCGGTAGTAGCTCTCTTCACGGAACGGGGTGGGCAGAGGGTCCGTCAGCACCACATCACTCTCCCGGAGGGCCTCCTCCAAGGAGTCGGTAAAACGGTAATGGCGGCCCTCCTCCGCCATCTGCTGGCCGGGCCGGCAGACATGGATGAACGTTAGCCCCATCACCTGCGCCATGTGCATCCAGGTGCGGCCAATGTTGCCCGGAGGCCCTACAAAGGCATACGTCAGCCCCCGGTAATCCGGCCGCTGGAGACGCAGGGCATACAGATCCGCAAGGATTTCGCAGGGATGATTGTATGTGGTCATGGCATTGATGACGGGAATGTGGGCTTGGGCTGCCAGCTCCCGGAGCTTGTCCAGGTCCGGATGCCGGATGATGGCCGCATCCGCCCAATTCTCCAGATAACCCATTACATCCCGGAGCCGTTCCGGCTTGTCCAGCGCCTCCGGCGGGAACAGAATAGTCCGCCCGCCCAATTGCTGGATCCCCTTCTCGAAGGTAACACGTGTGCGGATGCTGGACTCGGGAAAGAAGATTATGCAGGTTTTCCCCGCCAGCAGAGAGCCCTCCTGCTTCAACCGAAGGCTGTCCGCCCGCTCATAAATATCCAGAATGATGGACTCGTCCAGCTCTTCAATGTCCAGCAGATGCACGTCTATCATCCCCTTCGTTTATTCAGTCCAACAGCAATCCTCCGCTGTACTGAAGCTCATACACAGACTCTCCGTCCAGCAGGATGGATTCCGACCCGCGGAAGCTTCCCAGCCTGCCTTCGGAGGTGCTGCGGTACTCCCAGTCGCCCTCCCGCCAGCGCTCCGGTCCACGGTAAAGCTGATGGGCGTTGACCTGCAAAAGGGCCTCCCTCAGGAAGCGGTATACGGCCGCCGTCCGCTCCCGGCTTGCCGGAGACATGTTAACCCCGCCGGAATATACCATGGTCCAAACGGGACGGCCCGCCAGCTCCACAACCTCCTGCCCGGCAAAAAAATCCATGCCAAAATAAATATCCCGGTACCGCCAGTCTCCATTGGCATATTCCAGCTGCTTGGAGCCTGTCAAAACCGGGGGCACAGAGGCTTCGTCCCCTTGGGCGGCGTATGTATGCCGTTTGGCCTCCACCAAAAACCGGACCAGTGCTTCCTTTTCCAACAGCATACCATATTTCCTCATTTCCATCGGTATTTATTTCCGCAAACATATGTTCCCTTATGCCAGTATACAGCTTTATGCCCAATTGAGCAAGATTCTACAATCTTTCGGAAGCCTCCTTGTGGTATTCTTACACTAAAGCATTACCGCAACGGAGGATTGGAGCATGGCGAAGGAAAAAAGAACGGTTTGTTATGATGCGGCGCTGGGCATCGAAGCCTACCGGTTTGAGGGGGTTATGCAGAAATTCCCCAACCATTTCCATGACTACTATGTCATCGGATTTATCGAGGCGGGCCGGCGGCTCCTGGTTTGCAAAAATGAGGAAACCATCATCACCCCCGGGGATATTACGGTGTTTAATCCCGGTGATGTCCATTCCTGCGAGCAGCTGGACGGCAGAGCGCTGGACTACCGCTGTCTCAACATACAGGAGGACGCCATGAAGCGGATGGTGGGGGAAATTACGGGCCGGTCCTATCTGCCCCGCTTCAAACGCCCGGTCCTGGTCCAAAGCGAGCTGGCCGCGTCCCTGTGCGAGCTGCACCGGATGATTGCCGCCGGGGAACAGGAGATGGATAAGGAGGAGCTGGCGCTGCTGTTTATCAGCCAATTTTTGCAGGAGGAGGCGGATCTGCCTTCGGAGACGGCTAGCCCGGAGCCGGAGGACGGGATGAGGGAGGTTTGCGCTTATCTCGAGGCCAACTACCAGCAGGCCGTGTCCTTGGACGGGATCAGCAGCCTGGCGGGCATGAGCAAATATCATTTTCTCCGTTCGTTCACCCGGTCCATGGGCATTACGCCGCACTGCTATCTCCAGGCCATCCGGATCGGACGGGCCAAGCAGCTGCTGGAGCAGGGGCTGTCCCCGGCGGAAACGGCGCAGCGGACCGGCTTTAGCGACCAGCCTCATTTTACCCATACCTTCAAAAAACTGATCGGACTGACACCACGGCAGTATATGCGGATCTTCTCCGGCGGGCCGGTGCGGCAGCCCCACCTTCAAGGAGGCAGACATGATTAAAGCAAGAGCCGCAGCGGCAGGCCATACAGCCGCCATCTTCACCATTTTCGTCTGGGGCACCACCTTCATCTCCACCAAGGTGCTGCTGGGGGACTTCTCCCCGTTTGAAATCCTGTTTTTCCGGTTTACGCTGGGGTATCTGGCCCTGCTGGCTGTCCATCCCCGCTTCGTCAAAACCTCCGGCTTCCGGGAGGAGCTGCTGTTTGCAGGGGCAGGGCTTTGCGGCGTAACGCTGTATTTTCTATTGGAAAATATCGCGCTCACCCTGACGCTCACGTCCAACGTTGGCATCATCGTCTCGGTGGCGCCATTTTTTACGGCAGTGGCGGCCCACTTCTTCCTGAAGGGGGAAGGGCTGCGCCCGCCCTTTTTCGTCGGCTTCGCAGTAGCCATGCTGGGCATTGTGCTGATTACGCTGAACGGCAGCTACACCCTGGAGCTGAATCCCGCCGGGGACATCATGGCTGTGCTGGCCTGTGTGTTTTGGGCCTTCTATTCCGTGCTCATGCGCAAAATCAGCGTGCTTAAGCATAGCAACATCGCCTCTACCCGGCGGGTGTTCTTCTACGGGCTGGTGTTTATGCTTCCGGCACTGGGCTTTATGGATTTGCATCTGGCGCCGGAGCGGTTCGCCGATCCCGTGAATCTGCTGAATCTGCTGTTCCTGAGCTTCTTCGCCTCCGCCCTGTGCTTCGCCTCGTGGAACTGGTGCGTAGGGGTGCTGGGCGCTGTCAAAACCAGCGTGTACATCTATCTGGTACCCGTGGTAACCATCGCTGCCTCCTGGCTGATCCTCCATGAGCGGCTGACCGGCACCGCCATGGTGGGGGCTCTGCTGACCCTGGCAGGGCTGTTCATTTCGGAGCGGAAGCCAAAGCTAACACAAACCCCCGCCTACAAAGAAGCGGAGGCAGGGGTAAAAGGGTGATGCGGTGACGTGCTGCTGTGCTGCAAGGGGCGGGATGCCCCGGTGCCGGAGCCTGCCGTGAAAGTCGGGTCAGCCTCTTTTTTTCACCGGAAACCACAGCTCGATGTAGCCCTCTCCATCTGTCCCGCCGTAGATTTCCAGATCCACGCCCTCCAACAGCTCATAGCCGGAGGTAGGCAGCCATTCGCTGTACACCCGCTTATAGAGATTTTCAATAACATCGCCGATGTTGTCCCAGCTTCCCTTCTCCGAGGGAAAAATCACCCAAGTATAAGCCGGAATATCCACCACGGTGTATCCTTCGGTTTTGCTGGCGGGACCAACGAACGCCCCTAACATATACGGGAAGGTGTCCCCCTCTGTCTTCCGGTAGCCGCAAGCTCCATGGAGCCTGCACAGCTCCGGGCTGACATAGGACGGCAGGCTGCCCGCATTCTGAAACAGCCTCCTGTATTCCCCGTTGGCCTGGCTTTGCACCCACAGGTCATGGGGACTGCGGGGGGCCGTTTCATTTTCCTTGTCGGGGTGGAACACACCTTCAAGTCCGAACATTTGGAACGCTTCCTTGGTTTCAATCCGGTAGTTCATGGGCTGCACTCCTTTGATGGTGACTTGGAAGGAGATGCGCAGATACGCCTTCAGGGTAACCCCGGCACCGCGGGCTTGCGTGGGAGTTATCCCGTGAACCGCCTGGAACGCGCGGGAAAAAGCCACGCCGGAATCATAGCCGTACTTGACCGCCAGATCCAGCACCTTGATGCTGCTGTTCTGCAGCTCGATGCCCGCTTGGGTCAGGCGCCTGCGGCGGACATATTCCGCAAGTGGCGTGCCCGTGATAAACGAAAACATCCGCTGGAAGTTGAAGCTGGAGCAGCAGGCTTTCCTTGCGGCCACTGCGTAGTCCACCTCCCCCGTGAGATTTTCCTCGATATAGTCCAAGGCACTGTTCACTTTGGCTAACCAATCCATGCGCATCTCTTCCTTTCACTACCGATCATATCCCTTCGCAGGAGGCGCTCGCGCAACTTCTTCTGCACAATTTCGTCAGTTGGACCTGAAATAACATAATCCAAGCCGCAGGCCGGATGTGTTTCTAAAATAATACGGTTCGAGCCGCAGGCCGGATGTGCTATGGACGCCTCGAAATCGGCACAGACGTTTCTCAAAGGTCTTCTGCGATATGTCATCGGCGTTCAGTGCGTCAGACACCGCAGCACGGACAGCCATTTTGTGGCATACTAAAACTATAGCATGCGGGGACAAGAAAAAAGGAGTGACAATATGGTTTACGTTGCACTGCTGCGGGGCATTAATGTGGGCGGCAATAATAAAGTGGATATGAAGCGGCTGAAGCTGGCCTTTGAGCAGGCAGGCATGCGGCAGGTGGTTACGTATATCAATTCCGGCAACATTGTGTTCTCCTGGGAAGCGGAGGATGGAGCAGGCAGCGGGGACCTGTCCCGGGAGCAGGAACAGGAGCGGAAGCACAAGCTGGCCGGGATCCTGGAGGACGTGATTCTCCGGGAATTTAACCTGCCCATCCGGGTGGTGATCCGCAGCCTGGAGGATATCCGCGGGGTGATCCGTCACCTGCCCGAGACATGGACCAACGACGACACCATGCGGAGCGATGTGCTGTTCCTCTGGGCCGAGGCGGACGCGCCGGAGGTGCTGGACGAGCTTAAGTTCAAGCCGGAGATCGACCGGGTGCTCTACGCTCCGGGCGCCGTGCTTTGGTCGGTGGACCGGGCCAACGCCACACGCAGCGGGATGCAAAAGCTGATCGGCACCCGGCTGTACGGCCTCATGACCGTCCGCAACGTCAACACCACCCGCAAAATCCACCAGCTGATGGAGGACGCGGCAGCGGTGGCGGAAACAGAGGGCTGCTGAGGCGCCAGCTGTTCTCCTTAGGCGGCTGTATCGGACACACACTGCTTATCCCCCGCGGATGCTTGCAGCTTATCTTACTTTGGCGGCCCCAGCGGATACTCGCTGCTTATCTTACTTTGGCGGCCTCAGCGGATTCTCACTGCTTATCTTACTTCGGCGCCCCAGCAGATGCTAGCTGCTTATCTCCATTGGCGCTGCTTGCCTGCGTATCATCGGCTCTAACGGCGGTGAAAGCCCTTATTACCGCGAAAACGCCGCCCAAAAAATTCTAACGGCGGCCAGCGCCGCTATTTGGGCCAAACCACCCGCCGCAAGCCCGGTTTTGGCCAAATAGCGTCTCCTGCTTCCGTTAGATTCTGCAAACCCCTGTTTCGGGCCAAATAGCGGCTCTCACCGCCGTTAAAACCATAACGCGCTCCCAGCTACCGGGGCCACGACACTGCAGCTTACCCCTCAAATGGGCCCTGCCCATTTCGAGGCTTCCATACCCCATCTGGCCTCCGGCACGGACCGGGGTATTACAGGCTTTTTCCCTCAAATGGGCTCTGCCCATTTCGAGGCTTCCATACCCCATCCGGCCTCCGGCACGGACCGGGGTATTACAGGCTTTTTTCCTCAAATGGGCCTTGCCCCTTTCGAGGCTTCCATACCCCATCCGGCCTCCGGCACGGACCGGGGTATTACAGGCTTTTTCCCTCAAATGGGCTCTGCCCCTTTCGAGGCTTCCATACCCCATCCGGCCTCTGGCACGGACCGGGGTATTACAGGCTTTTTCCCTCAAATGGGCTTTGCCCATTTCGAGGCTTCCATACCCCATCCGGCCTCCGGCACGGACCGGGGTATTACAGGGGGATATCCACTATGTTCAACATTTTGCTCATCGAGGACGATGCCGCCTTGTTCGGCGAGATCCGCCAGCGGCTTGCCCAGTGGTCCTACCAGGTCCACGGCATAACCGACTTCGGCCGGGTGCTGGAGGAGTTCGCGGCGCTGAAGCCGGAGCTGGTTATTATCGATATCCAGCTGCCGCAATATGACGGCTTCCATTGGTGCCGCACCATCCGGGCCCATTCCAAGGTCCCGATCCTGATGCTTTCTTCCCGGGACCATCCCAGCGACATGGTCATGTCCATGACTCTGGGGGCGGATGACTACGTCCAAAAGCCCTTCCACTTCGAGGTGCTGGTGGCCAAAATCCAAGCCATTCTGCGCCGGGTCTACAATTACACCAGCGACCGTCCCGAGCTGCGCACCTGGCGGGGGGCCACCGTCGAGGCGGTCAAAAATACCGTTTCCAGCCCCCAGGGCACCGTGCTCCTCACCAAAAACGAAATGTTCCTCTTAAACCTGCTGGTGGAGCATAAGGGACAGATTGTCAGCCGGGAGGATATGATCCAGGCGCTGTGGGACAACGAGGATTTTGTCAGCGACAATACCTTGACGGTGAACGTGAACCGGCTGCGCAAAAAGCTGGAGCCTCTGGGGCTTGACGCCTGCATCGAAACCCGGGTGGGCCAAGGCTACATTGCCACGGAAGAGGGAACCCTATGATCCGCCGCTACCTGAAGGAGCGCCGCAGCTGGCTCCTGCTCCTGCTGGTGCTGGAGCTGCTGCTGCTGTTCGTGGCTTATGTGGACCCGTCCATCGCTCTCCTGCCGGCCCTTTATTTGGCCGGGCTGAACGCAATCCTGTGCGCCGCCTTCCTGTGCTGGCGGTACTTCCGGGAAACCCGCTTTTACCGGAACCTGGAGGCCGGGGAGCATCTGTATGATCCCCGGGCCCTCCCGGAAGCAGCCAGCCCCTTCCAGGTCATCGTCCGGGAGGCGGTGCTGGACCAGACGGAAGGCAGCCGACGGGAGTCCGCATCCAACGCCCATGTTCTGGAGCAGGAGAAGAACGACCTGCTCTCTTGGATTCACGAGGTGAAGACACCCCTTTCTGCCATGCATCTGATGCTGGGCCGGGTGACCGACGAACCTCTGAAAAACCAGCTCCAGCAGGAATGGCTGCGGATCCATCTGCTGCTGGACCAGGAGCTGCACCGCAAGCGCCTGCCTTTTCTGAAAAATGACCTCTACATTGAATCAGTCCAGCTGGGGCCGGTGCTGAACAAGGAAATCCGCGATCTCAGGTCCTGGTGTATTCCCAAGGGAATCGGCTTCGACCTGAACCTGAAGGCGGACGAGACCCTGACCGATGCCAAGTGGCTGGGCTTCATTCTGCGGCAGCTGCTCAGCAACGCAGTCAAATACAGCGGCCCCGGCACGGATATCTCCATCACCAGCGAGGAGCAGGATGCCCATGTGCTCCTGACCGTCCGCGACCACGGCCGGGGGATCGAGCCCAAGGATCTGCCGCGGATCTTCGACAAGGGCTTCACCTCCACCCGCAACCGGCAGGATGGGGGCGGCGCCACCGGCATGGGCCTTTATCTGGCTCAGCAGGCGGCACAATCTCTTCTCATCGTCATCAAGGCGGAATCCGTGCCCGGCGAAGGCAGCGCGTTTACGCTGGTATTCCCCCGGGAGAACGATTTGGTCCGTCTTGCGGGCATGTGACAATAATGTCACATGCTCCTTTCTTTTGTTCGGCGAAACGCAGGAAAAAGACCTGTTCCCTGACTTATGATGGAGGTATCAAAGGAGTGAAGCAAATATGACGATTCTGGAAGCCTCCAATATTTACAAAACCTACGGCAATAAGCTCAACCGCCAGGAGGTGCTCAAGGGCATCGACCTGAAGGTGCGCAAGGGAGAATTTGTGGGCATTATGGGCCCGTCCGGGTCAGGGAAAACGACTCTTCTGAATGTCCTGTCCTCCATCGACCGGGTAAGCCAGGGCACTATCGATATCGAAGGCCAAACCTTCACCACCATGAAGGAAAAAGCCCTTGCAGAATTCCGCAAGCGCCACCTGGGTTTTATTTTTCAGGATTACAATCTGCTGGATACCCTGACCGTAAAGGAAAATGTGCTGCTGCCCTTGTCCATCACGGATATCAGCCGCCGTGAAGCCCACCAGCGGTTTGAGGAGGTAGCCCGGGAGCTGGGCATCTTCGAGCTGAAGGATAAATACCCGTCGGAAATCTCCGGCGGGCAGAAGCAGCGGACCTCCGCAGCCAGAGCCTTCATTCATCAGCCAGGGATTATTTTCGCCGATGAGCCTACAGGGGCCCTGGATTCCAAGTCCGCCTCCGACCTCTTGAACAAGCTGTCCGAGATGAACCAGAAGCGGCAGGCTACCATCGTAATGGTCACCCACGATCCCATGGCCGCCAGCTTCTGCAGCCGGGTAGTGTTTATACGGGACGGACAAATCTACACCCAGTTGGAGAAGGGTACGGAAACCCGGCAGTCCTTCTTAGGGGATATTATCAAAACCCAGGGAGTTCTGGGCGGTGTGCAGCCATGAGCATCCGTTTTATTATCCTGCGCAACCTGAAGAAGAACCTGCGCAACTACTATCTCTATGTCTTCGCGCTGATCTTCAGTGTAGCCCTCTATTTCTCCTTTGTGACCCTACGGTATGACCCGGCTATGGACGAAGCAGAGGGAAGCATCAAAGGAGCGGCAGCCATCGGCGCCTCCTCCATCCTGTTGGTGGCCATTGTTGCGATTTTTCTGCTGTACGCCAATACCATCTTCATCAAACGCCGCAGCCGCGAAATCGGTTTGTTCCAATTAATCGGGCTGACCAAGGGGAAAATCTTCCGGCTGCTTAGTGCCGAAAACCTGATTCTGTATTTCGGCTCCATGATCCTGGGAATCGGGGCAGGGTTTGCTATATCCCGGTTGATCCTGATGATTCTTTTCAAGATTATCGGCGTAGACGAAATGGCCCGGCTGCAATTTTCGCCCCAGGCGCTGCTGCAGACCGTCCTCGTCTTCGCAACCGTGTACCTGTTGATTATGCTCATGAATTACCTGTTTATCAAAGGCCAGACCATTCTGTCCTTGTTCCGGGTCACATCCACCGCCCAGGAGCGGGTCAAACGCCTCTCCGTTTGGGACATCATCATGGGGCTCTTGGGTCTGGGCTTCATCGGTGGAGGCTACGCTTTGTCCGCCCGGCTGTTCGGCAGTGCGTTCACGACTATGGAGGAGCTGCTGATGGCCATGGTTGCCATCCTCGCCTCGGTAATCGCCGGCACCTATCTTTTCTATAAAGGCTCCGTACGCTTTTTGTTCAATCTGATCCGTAAAAGCAAAAACGGCTACCTGTCCGTAAACGAGGTGCTGTCCCTGTCCTCCATTATGTTCCGGATGCGGTCCAACGCGCTTCTGCTGACAGTCATTACCACCGTATCGGCCCTGGCCATCGGGCTGCTGTCGTTAAGCTACATCTCGTACACTTCCACGGAGACCACCGCCAGGGATGTGTCGCCGCATCACTTCGGCTTTGTCAATGAGAAGGACAAGGACCAGTTCGCAGAAGCGCTTCATGCAAGCAGCATCAGCTTCCGGGAGTTTCGTATTCCCTCGATTCAACTGGAGATTGAGGCCTCCAAATTCGTCGATGCTTCCGCTATGGCTATGGCAGATTTATCGGGTTTGGCCGTGACCATGGTGGAGGATAAGGCGGTAGGTATAGACGTGAAGCCCGGTGAAGCTCTCTTCAGCGCCGGCTCCTCACTGCTTAATATGCTGTCTCCACGCAATAATGTGGATATCGGGATTGAGCTCGGGGGCAAAACCATTCCGCTGACCGTCACTTCCATCTCCAAAAATTCCGTTATGCCCATGTACTACGGCCAAGCGCTGGTGGTGGATGAAGCGGATTACCGGACTATCTCATCGGCAGCCGCAGTCACCCCGCCCAAACGCTATAAGGTACCCGAGGTATATTACGGAATCAACCTTGACGATTCTAACCAAATTGCTGCGGCCAATGAAATCTATAAAACCCATGAAGGAAGCTCCTCCAGCTTCTCGCAGTACCAGACCAAGGTGGACCAACGCACCAATATGGGGCTGATTATGTTTATTGTGGCCTTCCTGGGACTCACCTTCCTGATTACCTCCGGCTGTATTCTGTATTTCAAGCAGATGGATGAAAGCGAGGAGGAAAAAGGCGGCTACACCATCCTGCGAAAGCTGGGCTTTACCCCCGGCAACCTGCTCTCCGGCATCCGGTTTAAGCAGCTGTTCAACTTCGGCATCCCGCTGGTGGTGGGTTTAAGCCACAGCTATTTCGCCGTCAAATCCGGGTGGTTCTTCTTCGGCACGGAAATGCTGGCGCCTACCATTCTGGTGATGCTGGTTTATACCGGACTGTACTCCATCTTCGGCATGCTCTCCGTGCTTTATTACAAACGGGTCATCGGCGAATCGCTATAAACGCGGCGCTTCCGCACAACAACAAAACGGGGATCCTCCGGCTTTAAGCCGGGAGAATCCCCGTTTTCGCACGCCAGCCTATTAATGGCCTGCTGTTTTGATTTGCTCGCCGTTGAATACATTCAAGCCCAGCGGCTCGGCCAGAAGCTCCCGGGCTTTGCCTACGAAGGCCTGGAAGTGGCTGCTTTTGTTATGGGCATCTACGGCCTCAGGACTCTTCCAAACCTCTACCATCAGGTAGGAGTGCTCCTTGCCCGCCTCCTGGAACAAATCATAGGAGACATTGCCCTCTTCGGCTCTGGAAGCGGTAAGCAACGGCTCGACCTCCTGGAGAAACTCTTCGCTTTTGGCAGGGTTGATGCGGATGGAAGCGTGAATAATGATCATGGTGTGTTCATCCTTTTCATTTATTTTGGGTGCCGAAAAAAAAGGTTATTTCCACTCTGCGATATGCTCCACCGGAAGCCGCACGGAAGCATAGCCGCTTTCGGCTGCTTTGCCGAGAGAGATCAGCATCACAGGCAGATAACGCTGGGCATCCAATCCGAAGGCTTCGGCAATGTGCTCCTTATCGAATCCGCCGATAGGGTTGGTGTCATAGCCATGGGCACGGGCAACCAGCATCAGCTGCATGGATACCAGACCGCAGTCGATGAGGACCGTATCACGGATGACGTCGGGGGCTGCAGTGGCATAATGCTGGGAGATCCAGGCGATTTGTTTGGCCTTGACGTCCTCAGGCATCATCCCCAGCTCAACAGCTCGCCCATAGATGGCCTCCAGATTTTCGACACTGTTCAAATCTCCGAACACGGCAATGACCGCGGAGGAGGTTTCCACCTGCTTCTTATTGAAGCTGGCCAGCTGGGCCAGCTTTTCCTTGCCTTCCGGGCTTTGGATCACCAGGAAGTGCCAGGGCTGCATATTCACCGAGGAAGGAGCCAAGGTGGTCTTCCGGAGAATTTCCTTCATTTCCTCTTCGCTGATGACGACGGACGGGTCGTATTGCCGGATGGACCGGCGTCCGCTGACGATGGTTTCGAAATCATTTGTTACGGTTTGAATGCTCATTGGGTTTCCTCTCCTTTATACGTGTGAATGTTGGCCTGCAGACGGGCAATCATCCCGGCAAGCTGCTGCTGTTCCTCTTGGCTGAAGCCCTGGAGCATGTGATCCAGAAACCGGACCTTTTCCTCCAGGTGATAAATAATCCGCTTGCGGCCCACCCCGGATAGCTGAACCAACGTAATCCGGTTGTCCTCCGGATTGGTCCGCCGCATAATAATGCCCTCCGCCTCCAGCTGCTTCAGCTGGCGGGTAATGGCGGCGCTGTCGATCTGCAGCTCCTTCTGGAGAGCCGTCTGGCTGATCTCGTCATGATGATACAGCTGCTGCAGCAGCCGCAGCCGGGAGGGGCTGACTCCCGTACAATGTCCCATTGCAGTATTCATCTGGCTGTATAGGTGGTGTAGCTGGTCCAAAATGGACGGTTCCCCGGAACAGGTCAAGCTATCCCTCCCTTGCTCCGCAGGCTGAACCTGCGGACGTTTATTTGACATGGTCAATCATTGACTTAGTCAATCATATATCATACCAGTCTGGTTGTCAAAAAGTTAATGGCGCATTTGCAGCCCCAGGTCGTGTATTCAATCATCACCTAAGCAGAACAGCCCGGCACGTCTTTCGCACCGGGCTGTTCTTCTATTATGCTCTTGAAGCAGGACGGTTAGACTCCGTCCGTAAGCTCCTCACCGTTCTCATTCACACCCAAGGCGCCGCAGGCCATAAGCTTATATTCTTCCAACCCGGACTTCATCGCGAAGATGGCGATAAGAATCGGATAGGCTGCCGCGGTTTCCTTGATATGCTCCGCCATCCGGGGCCATATCCGCCCTCCGGCCTGTTCGTACCGGGAAAGAAGCTCAGCCAGCCCCTCATCTCCGAACAGCATGTAATAGGTCACGAAATCGGCAGCCGGATCGGCATATTCCCCCTCTGTCCAGTCCAGCAGCCCGGTCACCTTGCCCTCAGGGTCCACCAGGATATGCCCGGGATGCAGATCCCCGTGAACAAGAGCGGAGTGCTCCGGCCAGAGGCTGCCATCGGCAAGCCACTTCTCCCACCGCTCCCAGAGCGCCCGCGATACGCCGAAGGCAGCTTTCACCTCGTCCATCCGCTCCCTCAGGAGCTGCCGGACTCCGGCAGGGCTGCGCACCCGGAGGCCTGCCTGCACCGCCTCTTCTTCCGGGATGCGGTGCAGGGCGGCCAGCGTCTCCGCCAGCGATTGCTTGAATACCTCCGGCAGCTGCGCCGGATCCAGCACCCAATCGTACTGCTTCAGCTCGGGGTTGATGGTTGCCGCAGGCTCGCCGCCCAGCATGGGGTATGCGATCAGCTCCTGCGTATGCACACGCCAATCCGGCACCTCCACCGGCAGATGCCGGGAAACCAGTTCAAGCACCTTCCGCTCATAAGCGGCAGACTCAATCACATCGGACCTACGGGGCTGGCGCAGTACCCAGCGCACCCCATCCGCCGCGTCGGCGAACGCCGCCAGGAAATCCAGCCCCGATTCGTTCAGCCTGGCTGTAGCAGGCTCTATATCAATCCCGTGAATACGGGCTTGCTCCAAAATCTCTTCCATCGTACGCTTTTTCTCGTTCATGGATGATCCTCCTCATTCGTTCGTAAGATAGTTAAAGTGCATAACCAAATAAACCTACCCGGGTCGTTTTTTCAAAAATAACAGGCAAGCCTAAGACTCATCATGCTCTTTAGCATTTCTTACCGCAGCCGAATGTAATGGATGATCATGTGCACAGCCCACCGCAACCCGTATTCGGGGCTATAAGCCCATTTCCAGTATACGCGATAGGGCAGCAGGCCTCAAGCGACAGGAGCTGCAATTTGCTTTTCTCCGTACAGACGGAACAGGCGGACGTACAGTCCGATGCTGACCAGGGCGAAGCCCAGTATAACCGTAAATATGGCTAGCGGCGGCAGCCACCCGGACAACACGACCGTCATGGGCGCCAGGAATTTGCCCACGGTATTCTGCAGGCTGTCGGCCCCCAGATACTGGCCGCGGGCATGGGCAGGCGCATAACGGCTGATGAAGCTCTGGGTAACGGGAGAACGGACCATCTCCCCGAAGGTGAAGATGACCGTAACCGCAAACAGGTACCAGATGTTGGTGTGCAAGCCGACAAGGAAGGTACCGAAGCCGGACAAAAGCGAGGATAGGATGAACACATTCCGCTCTCTCCACCGGCCGAACCAGCGGGTCACCGGGAGGATGAACAGGACGAACAAAAGGCCGTTGAAGCCTACCAGCCACCCGAATATATCCGTTCCGGACAATGTAAGGGAGGCACCGTTCCAGGCCCATAAGGTCTGTGCCGGCACATGATGAATGACGTAAACAGGCAGATACAGGTCCAGCTGCATAATGGGCACCAGGGCAAAAATCCCCGCCGCCAAATAAACCAGGAATACGTTGTCCCGGAAAATAAAGCCGTACCCTCTCCACTGCTCCAGAACCTTGCGGGAGAAGGATACCGGTTCCTTCGGCCCCTCCGCCACAGGAGGCTTCGTCTCCTTCACCATGGAGAAAATCGCCAGCAGATACAAGAACAGCACCAGCGTGCAGGTCCACAGCAGCTCCTGCCGGTAATGGAAGAAAAAGAAGGAGCCCAAGGCTGGACCCAACACCGCGCCGACATTATTCGCAGTCATGAAGGTGGCGAATACCTGGCGCAGCTGCTCCGCCGGGACAAGATCCGCCACCATCGCCGAGCTGGCCGGCCGGTAGACGGCTCCTCCCAATCCCAGACCGATAAAGGCTGCATAGTCCATCCAAGGGGATGGCGATACGGCAAAACAGGCAAACATGACGGTTTGCACCGAAGCGCCCAGCAGCATCACGGGACGGCGTCCCCACCGGTCTGTGAGTATCCCTCCCAAGAGGCTTCCGAACATGCTGAAAACCGGAGGAAGAGACATCATGATCCCTGCCGTGCCGCTGCCCAAGGCTTCGCTGAAATACACGGTGATAAACGGAAAGTACATCCAAAACAGCATATTGTACAAGGCTTCGCCGGCTAACCGGACCTTCAAATTATGATCCCAATCCCATACACGATTCCCCACCGAAAACCCTCTCTTTCTATATCTGTTCAAGTTTACCCGGCCAGGCAAACCCAACTATAGAGGATTTTCCGGTAAAGATATAGACTTATATTTCAAAATATTTTATACTCATAATATGGAAGCCGAAATAAGGCCCCTCCGCTTGAAATGTTCCACAAAACGAACATTTGTTCTATCATAACACCAAGACGCTCACCCGGAGCGTCTTTTTTTATGCCATCCAACCGTGGAGG
>JAEWMH010000206.1 GCA_023393235.1 Bacillota bacterium
GTACGCCTGCAAACCAAGGACGGCCTGTGGCGCACGGTATTGAACGATGAAACCTCCTATGAGGAAACCTCCGCCTCCGCCGGTATTGCCGCGGCACTGGTGAGCTACGCCCACCCGCTGCACCAAAACTATATTGCCAGCGCCTATAAGGGCATCCTGGCTAACATCGACGAAGACGGCACCGTGCGCAATGTATCTGCCGGCACCGCCGTGATGCACTCTGCGGATGACTATAAAGTGATCTCCAAGAAACGCGTACAAGGCTGGGGCCAAGGCCTGACTCTGGCATTCCTGGTGGCGCTTCTGCAAAACAAGGAGATCGTCAGCAAGATCTAATCCGGACGGATGAGCTTTTACCAAACTTACATGAAGAAGCGGGACTTGCTCCTGCTTCTTTTTTACTTTCCAAAGGAGGGGAACGGGAATAGGATAGAGTAGTTGATCCGGGGCACGCTGTACAGGTTGACAATTATTTCAGGGGGCTTTTTGACGATTTGTCTAATGTAATGGATGGAATTTGCACGTATCATGTTAGATAGTATTACATGAAGTGAACATCAATCATCCTAAACAGAAAGCGTGATAACCATGAGAATCGGCGTGCCAATGGAAATCAAAAATAATGAAAACCGGGTGGCGATGACCCCGGCTTCCGTCAAGGACTATTGCAGCTTCGGCCATGAGGTGAAGGTCCAGAGCGGTGCAGGGCTAGGCAGCGGCTTCTCCGATGAGGAGTATGCCAAGGCCGGAGCTGTAATTGCCGCCAGTGCGGCGGAAGCCTGGGATGCGGATCTGGTGGTGAAGGTGAAGGAGCCGCTGCCGGAGGAATATACTTACTTCTATGAAGGACTGCAGCTGTATACTTATCTTCATCTGGCTCCGGCTCCGGAGCTGACACAGGCTTTGCTGGAAAAAGGAGTAACCGGCATCGCGTATGAAACCATCCAACCGGCGAACGGCACCCTGCCGCTGTTGACGCCCATGAGCGAGGTTGCCGGCCGGATGGCCATTCAGCTAGGGGCCCGTTTTCTGGAAAAGGCCAGCGGCGGCAAAGGAGTGCTGCTGGGCGGTGTGCCCGGTGTAGCTCCGGCCCGTGTGGTCATTATCGGCGGCGGTATCGTCGGCACCAATGCGGCGCGTATGGCCGTCGGAATGGGGGCAGATGTAACCTTGCTTGACATCAGCGCTGACCGCTTGCGCCAACTGGACGACCAGTTCCAAGGCAGGCTCAAAACCGTCATGTCCAACAGCTACTCCATTATGGAAGCGGTGCGTCACGCCGATCTGGTGGTCGGCGCCGTGCTGATCCCCGGTGCCCGTGCCCCGCGGCTTGTGACGGAAGAGATGGTCAAGAATATGCAGCCCGGCTCCGTCATTGTGGATGTAGCTATTGACCAAGGCGGCTCGGTGGAGACCATTGACCGGATCACAACCCATGACCAGCCCACGTATGAGAAATATGGTGTTATCCATTACGCGGTAGCTAACATGCCGGGTTCTGTAGCCCGTACCTCCACCATCGCGTTGACCAATGTGACCACTCCCTACGGGCTGCAGATTGCCAATAAAGGCTGGAAGCGTGCCGCTCAAGAGAATACGGCCATCGCCAAGGGTGTTAACACCTTCGGCGGCAAAATCATCTATCCGGCCGTTGCCGAAGCCCAAGGGTTGGCCTGCACCGCAATCGGCGAATTGCTGGAGGAATAATAAAAAAATCTCCCTTCCGGTCCTGTCGTTAGCCGGAAGGGATTTTTTATGAACATGCATTTCGGGGGCTCCGCCAAAAGGACCCGGCATCCGCTTCAGAGCATTGCGTCACTTGTGGGGGACTGTTTTTGTGCGGGCGCTTCGGGGTGAAGCAATTGGTGGGCGCGCAGGGCTACGGAGATAGCAAGCCGGGTTTCCGGCGCCATAAAATCCTCGCCCAGCAGCTCCTTGAGCTTTTCCAGGCGGTAATAGAGGGATTGGCGGACAATGAACAGCTTCTGGGCGGCAAGCTGCTTGGAGCCGTCATTGTCCAGGTACACCCGGAGCGTGGTCAGAAGCTCGGAGCCTTTGGCCTGGTCATAATCCAGTACAGCTCCCAGATAGCTGCGGACAAATTGGTGCAGCGTGCCGGCATCGTTTAGCGCCAGCAGCCGGAATACGCCCAAGTCCTCGTAGAACAGGGCCGGCCTGCGGAAGCAGGAGTGGAGGGCAAGCGCCTGCACGGCTTCTCGGTGGCTGACATGGACCTGGCCTAATGAGCTGCAGGCTTCGCCAACGCCTACCGTCAGGCTCAGATCCTGCAGCTTATCGTCGGCTCGTTGGCTTAGTAGAGCGTCCAATGCAGATTGGATACGCGCCTTGGTCCTGCCGGTACCGTTTTTGTCCACGGCGATGGCAGCCAGACGGTTGTTCTTCATGGTCAAGAAGAGGCGAAAGCCGTGTTTTTCGAAGATGGAACGCAGCAGGAGGGACAGATGGTAGCGGATGGTTTCCGCGCCGGCTTCCTGCAAATAAAGAGCTTCGTCATTCAGATGCTCGATTTCAATCAGGCAGACCCGGATATGCAGCTCGGCATGGCGGTTTAAGCCAGGGCCTAACAAGGCCTTCACCTGCTTTTCATCCGCCAGCCTGTTGTTTAACAGCTCATCCACCCACAGATTCTCCGAAAACAGCTTGCGCTCCTCCATATACCGGGTACGGAGCAGCTCCTGGGCAATGGACAGGGCGGCGGAGTCCAGCAATACATAATCGAATTCCACCGGCTCCCGGTGGCACACCAGGGCCAAATACGCCCATTTCTGATTAAGCACACCGATGGTTTGAAGCACAATCTGGCTTCCGGAATCAAAATGCGGCTGGGGGACAGCTTCTGTCCCTGTGGAAGGGGCTGCCTCCTGCTCCTTGAAGCAGGCGTCTGTTGACGCAAGCAGCTGCGCTTGTTGATCTGCGGCAAGGGGAGGGTAACAGACGGGAGTGCCGTTCAGGGGACGGTAAATCAGTTGAGTGCCGGTGCTTTTGTGCAGCAGCTTCAGCACATTCAGAGTGCCGTTGGCCGTAAGTGTCAGCCGGTGAAATTCCCGTGAGATGCCCTCCAGCTCCCGCAAGGTGCGGTGGTGGCGGTTAATGATGAGGGAATGGAGGTCCTGGGTAATATCCACAAACCGGATGGAAGGGGGAAGCAGGATCAGCGGAAAACCGGAGCGTTCGGCCAATTCCCGGAGCTCCTCCGGCACCGTATGGAAATAGGGTCCGATCTCGATGCACAGGCAGGCGGCGTTTTGCTGGATCAGCTTTTCCATGTAGCGGACGGAATGGGCGGTGTCCAGATTAAAGCCCACTCCCGTAGCCAGGATCATTTCGCCGCCGTAGATGAGATTTTCCATTGTGGAAATCTCCAGGATATGCACCCACCGGATTTGGCGGTCCAGTCCTCCGGCCCCGGCCATCAGCCGGGCTCCGGCGAAGGGGGAACGCTTCAGCGCCTCCCGTACGGTAAGCAAAAATTCGGCACCCAGACAAATCCCCCCCTTCCGGTCATATTGACGATGATGTTAGTAAATATAACATACCATGCCGCGGGAAGAGGAGGAACGGGGAAAAGGCACGAAAGTTTTGCGATTTTATGAAATTGTGGTTTCCGATTGACATGTCCAAATATCAGGTTTACCATCAGTAGGGAAAAGTTTACAAGGGCATACACAAACACGGGGCAGCTGCCCCTAAACCTGAGGAGAGAAGCGAAATGAATGTGAAGTTGAACCTGTTTCCCGGCGGCCGTGTGAAAGCGTTAACACTCAGCTACGACGACGGGCGTATCCATGACCGCCGCCTGGTGGAAATTATGAACCGCCACGGCATCAAAGGAACCTTTCATTTGAATTCCGGCTTTTTCGGAAGAGACAGTTACATTACAGAGGAGGAAATCGGAAGCCTGTTTGCGGGCCATGAGGTTTCCGCCCACACCACCACCCATCCGTTTTTGGAGCTGACACCAACGGAAGGTATCGCCACCCAACTGCTGGACGACCGCAACAAGCTGGAAGAGCTGTGCGGCTACCCTGTCAGAGGCATGTCCTATCCCTTCGGCACCTATGACAGCCGTGTACTGGCATCCTTGCCTGCTCTAGGCATTGAATATTCCCGCACCACCCAGAGCCATGGCGGTTTTCAATTGCCCTCCAATTGGCTGGAATGGCATCCTACCTGCCATCATAGGGACATGCTGGCCAAGGGTGAGGAATTCCTGGCCCTGGTGCCCCGTTATTCCCGGATGCAGCTGTTTTATTTGTGGGGCCACAGCTATGAGTTCGATACCAATAATAATTGGGAGGACATGGAGAAGTTCTGTGCTATGATGGGCAATCACGAGGACATCTGGTATGCCACCAATATTGAGGTACTGGATTACATTCAGGCGCTTAAGGGCCTGCGCTTCTCCGTAGACCAGACCAGAGTGTACAATCCGTCGGCGACGGATGTGTGGATTACGGCCGAAGGGAATGCCGTTTTGATTCCGGCAGGCCAACATGTGAAACTGTAAACCCGGGAGGCTGATACCAATGCTGGAGATTAAACCCCTGACATCCGAGTTGACAGCAGACTATCTGGATTTTTTTGATCACCGGGCTTTTTCCGACCATAACCCCAACGGCCCTTGTTACTGCACCTCACCGAATATGGAGGACGCGGACATTAGGCGGATGGTTAGCGAGTTTGGCAGTGATGTGAAGGGCGTTATCCGCAGGTACGCTGTAAACCTGTTAGCCGAAGGGAAGATACACGGCTATTTGGCCTATGATGATGGCATCTCCGTCGGCTGGTGCAATGCCGGGGAGATGGACAGCTATTGCAATACCGACTTTATTCCGGCTTATTTCCGTCAAAATGCCTGCGGCAAAACCATGTCGGTGGTTTGCTTTGCCATTGACCCGGAGTACCGGGGAAAAGGCGTGGCAAGGGCGCTTTTGGAGCGTGTGGTTGCGGATGCCCGTGCAGGTGGTTATGCCGCTGTGGAAGGGTATGCCCGCGTGCAAAAGGACGGGGGATTTGAGGACTACAGCGGTCCTGTCCGGCTTTATGAAAAAGCCGGGTTTGCCGAATTCGCCAGAATTGACGGAAGAGTGGGCTTGCGCAAAGAGCTGCAGGGTGTGGACAGTGTCCGGGCGGAGGCAAGCGGGTAGCCGGTGACACGGTAATCCGGACATATGCACACCGGGACTCCAGCGTGTATAATGGTGAGTACCGCGCGAGGCGCCATAAGGAGTGCAGCAATCATGATGAACATATCCCCTAGACTGCCCGGTGAAAATAACAAGGATTATTCCTACCGGGTCATTAAAGCAAATATTATGTCCCTGAACCTGCGGCCGGGACAGGTGATCAGCGAGATCGATCTGGCCGCCGCTTTGGAGATTTCCCGTACGCCAGTCCGGGAAGTGCTGGCTATGCTGAAGGAGGAGCATCTGGTGGAGGTGTATCCCCAGGTGGGCACCTATGTGTCGAAGATCAATCTCCAGCTGATTGAAGAGGCGGCGTTTATGCGCTTCACCCTGGAGAAGGAGGTTCTGAAGCTGGCCTGCGCTTCCTTCCCGGCTGAGGAGCTGCTGGAGCTGAAGAAAAACGCCGCTCTCCAGAAGCTCCTGCTGGGCCAGCAGGGACAGGCTCCGGAATTCCACAAGCTGGACACGGAGTTCCACCATATTATTTTCCGCGGCAACAAAAAGGAGAATGTGTGGACCTCCATTACCCGGCTCAGCACCCATTACAACCGGATCCGGCTCCTGTCGGAGATGGAGCGCAGCTACGATGATACCATCCGCCAGCATCTGCGGATTGTGGAGATCATCGAAAACAAGGAAATGGAAAATGCGGAGAGGATGTACCAGGAGCATATTCTCTGGCCTATGAAAAACTGGGAGGCTCTGTATCACCGGGACAGTCCGTACGCATCGTATTTTTAAGGCCTGCATAAGTAAAGCCGCTGACTTCCCAACCGGGAGCAGCGGCTTTTATTTATGTTCTATGAGTCATGATAATGTCAATGAAGCTGGACCCGCCATTTTTCAATTTGCTCCAGTGTAAAGCCAGTAAGCTTGGCGATGAGCGCAGGGTCAAGGTCCTCCCGGATCATCTGCCGGGCTACCTCCATTTTGCCCTTTTCGACTCCTTGTTCCAAGCCTTTTTCAATTCCCTTTTCCATTCCGATTTCGATGCCTTCTTCCATGGCATACCTTTGAAAATGGGTTTTCCATTCCATAATTTTGTTCTCCTCCTTGCTGCTCATAGCTTCCACCTCCCGCCACACCTGCCGCTCTGTCTTCCTCATTATAGCCCATACTGCTGAGTAGTGCCCCTGTACAGCAAGCCGCGGAACGAAAAAAAACACACGCTACCAGCTCTCCGTCAGGAGAACAGGCAGGTGTGCTTCACGGCTGCTTCTGTTCTTAGCATAGCAACAGCAGGAGAATTTTTCAAGCCGGTTTTGACAGTTTGATGTCTTTTGCCGGAGAGGATTGTGCTCCATCATCTGACATGCTAGTATACTAGTATGCAAGTTAAGTGCAAACTTTCACAAGGAGACAAGACACCCATGGAAATGACCTTCCGCTGGTATGGTGACAGCGATCCTGTCAAGCTGGAGTACATTGCCCAGATTCCGGGCATGAAAGGCATTGTCACAGCTATTTATGATGTGCCCGTAGGCGAAGTATGGCCGATGGACAAAATTGAGGCCTTGAAGAAGCATGTGGAAAGTGTAGGCTTGAAAATTTCCGTTATCGAAAGTGTTCCGGTCCATGAGGACATTAAGCTGGGGCTGCCCAGCCGGGACCGCTATATCGCCAATTACTGCGAAACCATCCGCAACCTGGGCAAAGCGGGTATTCCGGTGATTTGCTATAACTTTATGCCTGTGTTTGACTGGACCCGCTCCGATCTGGAGTACCGTCTGCCGGACGGCTCCACTACACTCCAATATGATGCCGAAACCGTGGCCCGTATGGACCCCAAGCTGGGCGAGCTTTCACTGCCCGGTTGGGATACCTCCTATGGCGAAGGCGGCCTGGGCGGCCTGCTGAAGCAATACGAGGGCATGACTGAAGAGAAGCTGTGGGACCATCTGCAATATTTTATCGAAGGTATTCTTCCTGCAGCCATTGAGAGTGATGTCAAAATGGCCATCCACCCGGACGATCCGCCGTGGTCCATCTTCGGGCTGCCCCGGATCATCACTAACAAGGAAAACCTGGACCGTTTCCTCAACCTGTACGATTCCCCGTACCATGGGCTGACTCTGTGCTCCGGCTCCTTGGGCTGCGATGCCAAGAACGATTACGTGGATATGATCAACTATTTCGGCGGCGTCAAAAACCGGATTCATTTTGCCCACCTGCGGAATGTCAAGATTACCGGCGAAGGCTCCTTCTACGAGTCCGGCCATCTGTCCGATTGCGGCACACTGGATTTTTATGAGGTGGTCAAAGCGTATGTGGACTATGGCTTCGACGGGCCTTTCCGTCCGGACCATGGCCGCATGATCTGGGGCGAAACCGGCAAAGCCGGCTACGGGCTGTATGACCGTGCCCTGGGTGCCGTCTACATCAACGGACTGGCTGAAGCCGTCCGCAAGTCCAACGCAGCAGCGGCGAAAGGGGTATAATTCATCATGTCATCCTTGCCATTTTCCATTGATTTGAAGGGAAAGGTTGCCGTTGTCACCGGCGGTGCGGGTGTCCTGTGCGGCCAGTTTGTAACCGCGCTGGCGGAATGCGGCGCCAAGGTAGCCATTCTGGACCGCGCTCTGGAGCCTGCCCAAGCTAAGGCGGAAGAAGTGAAGGCTCTGGGCGGTACGGCCATCGGCGTACAAGCGGATGTGCTGGATAAAACTAGCCTTAAGGCTGCCCATGAGGTTGTTCTGGCAGAGCTGGGCCCCTGCGATATTCTCATTAACGGCGCTGGAGGCAACCATCCCAAAGGCACCACCACTAAGGAATATCTCTTCGAAGGCGATCTGAAGGAGAAGCTGGAGGATACCATCACCTTCTTCGATTTGGACCCTGCAGGTATCCAGTTTGTATTTAACCTGAATTTCCTGGGCACCCTGCTGCCCTCCCAGGAGTTTGCCGTGGATATGGTCGGCCGCAAGGGCTGCACCATCATCAACGTTTCCTCCATGAACGCTTTTACACCGCTGACCAAAATCCCCGCATACAGCGGCGCCAAGGCAGCGGTAAGCAACTTTACCCAATGGCTGGCCGTCCATATGTCCCGCGTGGGCATCCGCGTCAATGCCATTGCCCCGGGCTTCTTCGTGACGGCGCAGAATGAGAAGCTGCTGAAGAACCCGGACGGCACGCCTACTCCGCGGACCGAGAAGATTCTGAACAGCACCCCCATGGGCCGCTTCGGCGAAGCCGAGGAGCTGGTGGGAACGCTGCTGTATCTGGTCAGCGAAAAAGCCTCCGGCTTCGTCAACGGTGTGATCATCCCGGTTGACGGCGCATTCTCCGCTTATTCTGGCGTGTAAAATCAACGCTACGACCAAAGGTCCCGAGGAAAGCTTATGCTTTCTCCGGGACTTTTTGCTGTAGTATGCCGCTTATTTGCCCAACAAGATCCAGGACCAATGCCATTTTTTAATCATAACCCCGAATGCAAGAGGGACTGCCAATCCCAAAAGAGTGGACAACACAATGACAGAGAGCTCAGGAAAAGAGATAAAAATCCGATCGCAAAATACTAAAACAAATGGATGGAAGAAATAAATGAAGAGCGAATACTTGCCTAGGTAAAACAATGTCTGGGGAAGGATGCTAAGCCTTGCAAGGCCTTTTGCGGCCTCGATCAGGGATAAGGTGGCGAACATACAATATGCTTGTACAAGCAGTTCGGAAAACAACCAATACAATTTCCATCCGGAAAATAGTAAAAGATACTTTTCGATGTGCAAAATCAGGAGCGCTAGAGTTATCCCATACAAAATGGATCTTTTTTGTTTGATCCATATGGAATATGGTTCATAGTACCGTCCCAAACAGCAGCCTAGAACAAAGCAGAGTAAATAAGTGGAGCCCCAAATGGATTTATCCTCCACCCAATGAAACGTTTGATTGCCGATACCGCTCATAATTTGAATGAAAGCTGCAAGTGCAAGCAAGATAAGAAAAACGTTTCCAATATTTTGATTGCGGAGAAAATGAAGCAGCCCGATTATGGCTGGTGTAATCAGATAATATTGCGCGATAAGTGGAACAAAATAAAGATGATAGCTTGCCGCACCTGAACATAGATCCGTTAAATAGATTTTTAGCCATACAAAAAATGATTCATTAACCCCAAAATTGTGGTAAAAATGGTAAGCGAAAGACCACAAGAAATAGGGGATTAGCAGGTACTTTCCTCTGTTCATGTAGAAGGACAACAAGTCCTGCTTTGTTGCAAGCTTGGCGTTACGGAAACATAATACAAACCCGCTCAACAATATAAAAGCGGGTACGGCAAAGCTCGCCATTTTATTGATAATTAGATAGGCAAGCTGATTGTTCCAACCGAAGGCAGCGTTAGCGGCGGCTGCCGCTGTGCTGTGAATCACAACCACCCCGATAATGGCTATCCCCCGAGTGGTGGTCACTTCTGTTATATATCGGCCATTCATAGTGGCTCCTTCCGTGGGCTGGCGGTGCGATCGAAAAGGGTACATTGGAAATTATATCCGATTCCTCTTTGTAATCCAACTATTTTCCAATTCTGGAGCTTATTTTTTGAGCAGCAGCAACCTTTTTCTGGTTCCATATGTCTAGAGCATATCACCCAAAAGGAAGGGATGCGTGATGTTCATGCGCAAATTTGCAATTGGTCTTATGTCAGGAATAATCTTATCCTTTGCCACGGGGGCGCTTGCTGCCAGTTCCGAGGTCAAAGCTATTCTGTTTCCAAGCACTGTCCATATTCATCAAAATAACCAAACGAAGGAGCTGGCAGGCAACGGCACCATATTGAACTACAACGACAGCATTTATATTCCTTTGCGTTCCTTCGCTGAAAATACAGGAGCGGCTGTTTTGTATACTCATCCTGAGTCCGGTTTGGATGCCTTGCCTCAGGTAGATCTCTACGCTCCCCGCGTCACATGGAAATCCATTTGGATGGCCAAAGGAAATATGCCGACCTCCCCCCTCGCGCTGCGATTAGGAACGGTCAATGAGGGTGATGCTTCAAACGGCCAGGCAGTCGGGATTTATGCGGAACTCTTTAATACGAAGGAGGACACGCTTCTTATTTCGAAGGCTGAGGCCGAAGTCAAGATTGAAAGAACCGTTCCAAACGAACAGCCCCTTTTCCGGTTGAGGAAAGGGGCTCTTGCTTTATCCAGGGGATGTTTATGCCAAAACCAGCAGACCGAAATCACAGCTCCGGTGAAAGTCGGGCTGGTCGGAGGTTACCGGGCTCCAGCAGCCGTAATGGGGAGCGGAGGTTTCGTCGCCGCATTTGTAGAAATTGCCGCGCATCTCCCAGCCGGACAGCGGGTGGAAATCCGGAAACAGGCTGGCGAGCCACTCAAAGGGGATGGTGTAGGCCACCTGCCAGCAGGATTCGGCCGGAGAGCCTTTCAGCTGGGGTAGAGAGGCTCCGCCGGACTTTATGGCAAATCGGGAAAAGCCGGACGGATCAAGAAACTGCCGGTCACTTCGTCCCGAGCCGATTTGTAAAAGCAGTGTGCCTGCCGCATTCATCTCAAAGTTTACATACCGGGAATCGCTGCCGGGACAGGGCTGCAGGAAAAACTCCACGCAGCTGTCTTTGTATACCGGTTCATTGTGCTGCCGCCAGACCGTCCGGGGGTTGGTTTCCCACACCCGAAACCCTACATGGAGGCCCGTTTCAGAATGACACAAACTGACCTCCGTTCTGGGAACCGCGTTGTATTCCGGCCAAGGGGCAACTCCCACTGGTAAGGGCGGAACCTGCTCCAGCAGCAACTGTTGAGGTCCGGCTTGCGCCAGAGTGGGAATGGTATACGAAAGAGCTTCATGCTGGTGATCCATAGGCTGCTATACCTGCCTTTCCAGCCGGCGTCCGTTCACCCATACACCGGATAAGGACAGCTCCCGGTCCAGCCACAGCAAATCCGCTTGTTTGCCCGGGGCAATACTCCCGGTTTCGTGGTAGATGCCCAGCTCCCGGGCGGGGTTGCCGCTGGCCGCTTTGCTGGCGTCGCGGAGGCTCATGCCTGCCGCTGTGACAGCGTGGCGGAACGCACCCAGCATAGTCAGCGTGCTGCCCGCCAGGGCGCCGCCTTCCTTCAGCCGGGCTACACCGCCGTCCACCACCACATCCAGGTCACCCAGCTTATAGTCGCCGGCGGGAAGGCCGCAGGCGGACATGGAGTCGGTGACCAACACAAGGCCATCGGGGCCTTTGGCCTGGGCCAGGAGGCGGATGCAGGAATGGTGGACGTGGTGACCATCGGCGATAACCTCCGCCTGAATCCGGCTGTCTGTCATCACCGCGCCTACCGTGCCCGGCTCCCGGTGGTGCAGCCCCTTCATGGCGTTGAAGGTATGCACCGCATGGGTAAGGCCATGATCGGCAGCGGCGGTGATCTCGTCATAGGTGGCATCCGTATGTCCGGCGGATGCTACGATGCCGTGATCGGCCAGCCAGCCGATCAGCTCCAGGGCCCCCTCCCGTTCGGGGGCCAGGGTTACTACACGGATGAGGCCCGGATACTGGGCCTCCCAGGCCTCCAGCCAATCCCGGCGGGGCGGCATAATATAGGCCGGGTTCTGGGCCCCGGGCCACTTGGGGCTGATGAACGGCCCCTCCAGATGCACGCCGCCCAGTTTGGCGCCGGGCATGGGGCCGTTCCGGTAGGCCCAAGCCGCCTCCAGCACCCGGTTGATGCTCTCCCGGGAGGCGGTGACGGTGGTAGCCAGAATGGTGGTGGTCCCGTTCAAGGCATGATGCACCGTTATATTATCGTAGGCAGAGGCTTCCGCATCCATAAAGTCGCTGCCATGTCCGCCATGCACATGGAGGTCGATAAAACCCGGCACCACATAACCGCCGGCGGCTTCAATCACAGTGGCAGAACCGGAGGCATAGGGACTTTTTGCAAAATCTTCGCGGGTTCCGGCAAACTCGATCCGCTCTCCTTGAAAGCAGACGACGCCATCCTCCAGGATAGCCTCTTCTGTGATTACGGTCGCTCCTTGTAGGACTGTACGTCCCGGTTCAGGCTTATTGTTTGCCATGAAAGCACCTCCCGGCTTCCTCATCCAGCAGAACGACCAGATTGGGATGGGTTTGCAAGAGCGAGGCGGGGATCTCCGTCCGGATGGGGCCGGTCAGAGCCTCGTGAACAATTTCCGCTTTGTCTTTTCCACGTACAATGAGAAGGATGGTTTTGGCCTTCAGGATCATGCCGACCCCCATGGTCAGGGCATGGGTGGGCACCTGTTCGATGGAATCGAAGAACCGGGCATTGGCCTGGCGGGTGGATTCCCGCAGCTTCACCACATGGGTGCCGCTGTTCAGTGTCTGGTCCGGCTCATTAAAGCCGATGTGGCCGTTATGGCCCAGGCCCAGAATCTGCAGGTCAATCTGCTTGGCCTCCTCCAATAGAAGGTCATACCTGCGGCATTCCGCTTCCAAATCTGCTGCCGTACCGTTGGGAATATGGCGTTGGGCTGCAGGCAGATCAATGTGGCGGAACAGGTGCTGGTCCATATAGGTGTGGTAGCTTTCCGGATGGTCCAGAGGCAAACCGGCGTATTCATCCAGGTTGAAGGAGGTGGCCAGCTTGAAGCTGACCAGTCCTTTTTTGAAGCTGCTGACCAATTCCTCATAAATGCCGATGGGAGTGCTGCCTGTGGCCAGCCCCAGTACAGCCCGGGGATTGGTCTGGATCAGGCCGGTAATAATGCCTGCTCCTGCAGCGTTTAGCTCTTGATTGGTGCGGAAGGTTAAAATGTTCATAGGTTCGGTCCTTTCTCCCGGCGGTATTTGTTGACCATCTGGAAGGAACGCTCCAAATGGGGCACATGCTCGTCAAACTGCCGGCTCAAGAGAGCCGTGAACAGAATGTCAATGATATGAAGCTGGGCAATCCGCGATGCCATATCCCCCCGGTGCATGCCCGATTCCAGAGATGAGGTGAAAAGAGGGACATCAGCAGCGGCAGCCAATGTATTGGGGCCGTACCGGGTCAGGGACACCGCTTTGGCTCCGCCTTCCTTGGCACAGCGGACGGAGTCGATGATCTCAGGTGTTTCGCCGGAGTAGGAGACGGCAATCACCAGATCGCCCGGACCCAAGTTGGAGGCGGAGGTAATCTGCATATGGGGGTCCGTAAAGCACTGGGCCCGTTTCCCGATGCGGATCAGCTTCTGGGCAAAATCGGAGGCCACAATGCCAGAGGTGGCGACCCCGTACAAATCGATCCGCTCTGCAGTCTGCAGCAGCTCCAGTACAGCCTCCAACTGGCGGTAATCCACCAGGCGGGTGGTGTCGGAGATGGAGTGAATGTGATTGGCCTCTATGGCGGAGACGATGCCGGGAAGACTGTTGCCGGCAACAATGTCCTGATAGGTCTCCGGCAGAGGCTTCATGGCCAGCTCGGCAGCGATTTTCATCTTCAGGTCGGCAAAGCCGTTGGTCTGGATCAGCTTGCAGAACCGGGAGATGGAGGCGGTGCTGGCATTGGCGGCTTCGGAGAGCTCCTTAATGCCCATGCGGATCATCAGCTCCGGCTGCTCCAGTATAAAAGCGGCGATTTCCTGATCCTTCGGGCTAAGCGAACGTAGTCGCTCTTGGATCGAATGCAATATGCCGGTCATAAGCTTCCCTCATGTCGTGAAAATATATTTACAAAAATAACATTCTTTTAAGAAAATAATTTACATTCTTATCATATCAAATTCCCCCTCTGCCCGCAATACCCCGCCTGCTTGGCCCTTTATTTTATGCTATAGTACAAGTAGAAAAGCATGATGGAAGGCAGGGATTGGCATTGACCCTATACCCCGCAAATAAGCAGCTGACCGATTACCCGCAAATCCAGGGAGAGTTTCCTTTTTTGTTGAGCATAAATGAATTGACCCGCCCGTTTCCCGCCCACCGCCATGATTTTCTGGAATGTTCCCTGGTGCTGGAGGGAGAGGGCTGGGAGGTGGTGAATGGCATCCGCCACCGGATGGCGCCGGGGACATTTACTTTTTTGCTCCCGTTCCAGGTGCATGAGCTGGGAGTTGCTCCCGGTCAGGTTCTCCGGCTTTATAACTGCATGTTTGACCGGGAATGGCTGACCTTCGGCATGAACGGGGGAGGGCTGTTGGGCAAGCTGCTGTTCCGGGAGGAAGGCGGGGCTGCCTTCGTCCAGCTGTCTGCGGAGGAGACGGCGGAGATCGCCGGGCTGTTCCGCAGTATGGAGCGGGAGGTGGCGGAGAAGGGCAGGTGGTCCCGGGAGATGGTCCGTCTGAAGCTGTCGGAGCTTTTGATCCGTTTCGACCGGTTCCGCGGCCCCCGGGGAATTATCCGGACCGGGGAGCTGCCGGAGCGCGGCTCCGTCTGGCCGGCCATCCGGCATATCCAATACCACTACCGGGAGGAGCTGACACTGGCGGGCTTAGCCAAGGAGTTTGGCTTCAGCATTCCGTATCTCAGCGCGGAGATCAAGCGCAAAACCGGGATGAACTTTCTGGCGCTGCTCCACTCCATCCGGATCCAGCATGCCTGCGGCCTGCTTTTGTCTACCTCCCTGACCGGGATGGATATTGCGGTGGAGGCGGGCTTTAATTCGTATAAAGCCTTCATGCGCAACTTCCGTGCCACCATGGGGATGACACCGGGGGAGTACCGCCGGGAAAACCATGAATTCCGGGAGGGAAATGAACTGTCACCCTAGGGTGAAAACTCCGAGGCCATCAAGCTGGTTTTCAGACGCACCCTAATAAGCCGCGGCTAATGCGAATGTCGGCAAGGTGCGGCCGGCTTCAGACGGTGGGAGTATGCAGTTTTGTTCGAAAAGGAACAGTGACCGGGCGAGGCGGATTCTGTAACGGAACTCAGCGACCGTTAGATGCGAAAAAGGCGGAGGTTGCGGATCTAACGGAACACAAAGACGCTTAGCGGGGGTAATCCGTCATGATGCGGCGTATTTTCCCCTCTAAGCGCTTCTTAGTTCCGTTAAAAATTCAAACCCGTGATTTTGGGCCTGTAACGGTTTCTGAGTGCCGTTAGAAGCCAGCCGCCGAGTGACCACCAAACAACCGTCGCGGAGGAGAGGTGGGCATGGGTGTCGGCTGGTGACGGTAGCACTATACGTGTGTCGGTTGCTTACGTGTAGCCCTACATGCGTGTCGGACACGTAAGAGTAGTGCTGCATGAGTGTCCGGCGCGTGTGTGCGGTGCTATATGTGTGTCCGTACATGGAGGGGGCAAACGATATCCATGACATGCTCGGCGCGGGAGCCAGACTCCGCCCCCACAAAAAAAGAAGCGGCAAGATGCCGCTTCTTTTTTTAACCTCTGCTTATTGAGCCGGCTCCCATTTGCACCGGATCGGAGAAACAATGGAATTGTCCGCCTTCAATTCCTTGAAGGCCTTATCCACTTCCTTGCGGTCCAGGCCGGTGGCTTTTTCCACTTCACCTGCTGTAACCGGCTTGCCTGCAGCCTTCATGGCATCCAGCACTTGTTCCTTTGCACTCATCGTAAGCACCCCCTTTCATAAAGCTGCGTACCTTCTATTCCAAGGTCCGGTCTAGCCTCCGTGTTTAGCACGCGTTAACCCGCGCTACCGGTTCTCCGAAGCCGCCCACAGGCGCTTCGAGGATTTGCGTTCCTTCTTCACCGCGTACATTTTGAAATCCGCCTGCTTCAGAAGCGACTCCACGTCCTCCCCATCCGTAGGGTACAAGCTGATGCCGATGCTCGCCTGGACATTAATTTCCCGGGCGCCCATCTGAATGCTCTTGCGCAGATGCTCCGAAATATCCTCCACCGCCGCCAGAGCCTCCTGCATAGTGCCGATGCCCGGCAGCAGCATGGCGAATTCGTCCCCGCCCAGCCGCGCCGCGGAGAGGCCCGACCGGGTCAGCTCCTTCATCCGCCTGCCCAGCTCCCGGAGCACAATGTCCCCGTCCTCATGGCCGTAAGTGTCGTTGATGAATTTCAGATCGTCCATATCGATATAAATCACGGCGAATACTCCACCGGCGGCCTTGGCGGCGTCGATGGCCTTTTCCACCCGCTCATAGAACAGCTTCCGGTTGGACAAACCCGTCAGACTGTCGTTATAGGCCAGGAAGCTGATATAATCCTCCGCCTTTTTGCGCTCCGTAATGTCATGAATAATGGAATAGATAATGGACCGTTTGCCGAAGGGAACGGCCGAGGAGTGGATTTCCACATCCCGGATATCGCCGTCGGCCAGTTTATGCTTCATATGCAGCACGGCACTTTGCTCCTGCACAATGTGGCGGGCCATAGCCACTCCCTCCTGGAGGCTGGTGCCATCCAGAGCGGTCAGCTTCATGGATTCGAACTCCTTGAAGGAATAACCGTAGAATGCCAACGCCGCGTTATTCACCGATAAAATCTGCAGGGACTCCGGGTCCACCAGACACATAACCGCGGAATGCTTGTCGAACATGGCCCGGAAGCGCTCCTCACTTTCCCGGAGCTTCCGCTCGAATTCCTGATGGATGCGGATTTCCTCCTGGAGCCGGTTCTTTACGGCGATATCCTGTCCGATTACCATAATACCCAGAATATCGCAGCTGCTTTTGTCCCTGATCCGGGAGAAGGAGAGTCGCAGCGGTATCATCCGCCCGGTGCTGCCCATTAGATTGACCTCTGCATAGGCGGTAGTATCGGAGGCAGTCTGCCCATGCACAATGGTGTCGATCACATCCTTCTCCACACATAAATCCCGTAAGGGCAGATCGCTCAGCTCCTCTTGGCTGTATCCAAGGAGCCCCACTGTCCGGCGGTTGATCCGTTGGATCCGGCCTTCCATCGAAAGCAGGAAGAAGGAATCCATCATTTCCGTCAGAATTTCGTCATACAGAACATGCTCAGATAACGAAAACAGCCCATAGCGTTGATTGGCTGCAATTATACCCAGAATCAGGATCAAACTAAAAAGCTGGCCGGAGGTTGACCAATCCGGGTAGCCCATGGCCGGCAGGATAAACTGGGATATAAAATTGGCCGCAAAGGTCAGGACGGCGCTGGCCATTACCAGATTCAGCTGCTTAAGCTGGCGGCCGCTCCGGCTATTCAGCCGCATGTGGAGGACAACGCTCAGCGCTGCCAGCTGGTAAACCACATCGTAGCCGTTGTCCAGCCATTGGAACACCAGCCCGGTCATTCTGCCTGTGGATGTATCTGATCCGGTATCCATCATGAATACCCGCATACACAAAAGGACAGCCGGAACCACATAGAGCAAAGCCTGGGGAAGCGGCTTCTGAAACAATGGGATCCGGGCGAACCGGAGGGTGGTGTGAAGCACCAGCGCACTGAACAAACACCAGCCCACCGAGGAAAGCTTGACCCAAAACACGGAATTCTCCATGTAAACAAAAGCATACGCGAAGGACCAAACCGCCAGACTCAAACAAGTCAACGAAAACAGAATGCTGACGGCGTTTAATTTATATTTGGCTACCGGGTAAATTCCGGCTATGAGATACACCACAAACGCGGTGAGGGAGAATAGGGTATAGGCGGTCATAGGGGAAATTCAAATCCTCCTCTAAAGATTCCGTTAACCGGCTCCATGATTATGCTGATCCTGCCCGCCGGCCAGCAGCATCACGAATACCCGCACCACACGGGCATCGAACTGGGTGCCGGCCTGACGCTCCAGCTCCCGGACGGCGTCCTCCGGCGACATCACCTTTTTCCGGTAGGGGCGGGCGCTGGTCATCGCGTCATAGGCATCGGCTACGGATACGATTTTGGACAGCAGTCCGATCTCGCTGCCCTTAAGGCCCCGAGGATAACCGGTTCCATCCACCCGTTCGTGATGCTCATGCACAATTTGGCGGCTGTTATCCAGGAAATGGAGCCCCTCCAGAAGCTTGTCCCCAATGGCGGGATGCTTCTTCATCATTTCGAACTCCTCGGGGCCGAAGCTGCCTTGGTTGTTCAGGATATGCTCGGGGATGCCGATTTTGCCGATGTCGTGGAGAATGCTGCCGAAGCGGAGATCGTGAAGCGCTTGGCGGCTCAGATTCATGGCCCGTCCGATGGCCAGGGAATAATCCATGACCCGTTCGCAATGGCCCCGGGTATAGGCGTCCTTGACTTCAATGGCGTTGACCAGAGCCCGGACCGTTTCAAAATAACTGCTCTGGTTTTCCCGCAGGCTGTTCTCCAGCTCATGCTGGATGCGGCCCCGCTCCTCCAGCAGTTCCCGGATTTCGCCGGCCATCTGCTCCACTTTTCTGCCCAGCAGGGCAAATTCGTCATTGGTGCGGATGTCCAAGCTTACCTCATAATCGCCTCTGGAAATTTTCTGGATGCCGGAGGCAATGCTCTGGATGGGCCGGGTAATGGCACGGGACCGGTAGAACCCGTAGCTGCCGGCGATACAGGCCGCTGCAAGCACCAATATGGTAGATATGAGAAGATTCCTCAGCAGGGATTGACGGAGGCTGTCCTCGTTGTAAATAATCTCGATAACGTTAATTTCATTGCTCCCTGCGGCATTCACCAGCCGGTAGGGGACATATTGATGAAAGGCCCTTTTTCCCCCGTAAACAGCCTCTGTTTCTACTGTCTCTAAGGTATCCTTGGCTTGGGCAAAAGCAGGGAGATGCGCCCCCTCCACCCGGTAATTCAGCCCGCTGCCGTCCTTCTTGTAGGAAACCCCCAGATAATCGTAGAGGATCACCCGGTCGATAAACGGATTTTCCTGGACAACCGCCGTTTCGAAGTTATCGAAGGTGCTGGTTTTTAGCATGAGGAGGCGCGGGTCAATGAGGGTGCCCGTCTCAAAAATGTATTGCCCGTCCCCGGAGGGAAGATAGCAATATTTAGTGAGATTGGACTCGTTCAAGGACAGGCTGATCCGCGATCCGGCGAAGCCGCCCTCCCGCACTACACCATCGAGATAGCGGGTAAAGTCGCTGTACGGCTGGAAGTTTAGCCCGATATCCCCGGGATTGGTGGAGGCAATAACCGTATAGCTCCGGTCAATGATATACAGATCCATATCCGGCTTGTCCGCAATAAAAGGCTGCAGATCGAAGCCGATCCCCCCGTTCTGCTGATAACGGGTCCGCACCGCCTCCAGTATGGGCTGCGCCTCCTCTTCCATGGGACGCTCCACCAGCAGGTTCATCCGGTCGGCATCCGCCACGGTATTCCTGATCCGCTCCTCAATCATTCTCCGGTTCTGCCGGAAATTATCCTCAAGCAGATGTTTCACAAAGAAATATTGGAAGGCGCCCATCAGACCGGACATGAGCAGAACAACGCTGAACAGCAGGAGTCCGAGCTTAAGCTTGAAGGGATAGAGAGATGGACGGCTCAGGGAAAGCATGGATGGGGGGATCACCTGCCAGAAGATAGTGGATGGGGAGCATAACAGATATATATATGTATTGTATATAGAATTCGGGAAAAAGGATATATCATCTATAAAAAATCAACCTGTTTTCTAAATTCCGCCTCATTGTAAACACTTACAAGAAAAGGGATAATGACCGTATCAAAGCATAAGGGGGATTTGTTTATGAAACATCGGTTCAAATGGATCAATCTGGCGCTGGCAGGCACCCTGACGTTGGGGCTGGCGGCATGCGGCGGCAACAGCTCCGGTGAAGGAAGCGCAAATCCCGATGCCTCCAAGGCACCGGCCGCCACCAAGGAAACCTCCTCCGGGTCCAAGGGGGACAAGATCACCATTACCTTCCAGAACATTTATCCCGATCCCACCGATCCCAAAAACGGCCTGATGAAAAAAATCGTCTCCGCTTATGAGTCGGAGCACCCCAACATCAAGATTGAGCTGGATTCCCTGAATACCGACCAGCAGAAGCTGAAGCTGAAAACCCAAGCGGCCTCCAATGAGGTCCCGGACATCACCATCGTGAACCCGTCGGCGCAGATGAAGCCGTATGTGGATGCCAAGCTCCTGGCCCCCCTGAATGACATGGTGGAGCAAAACGGCCTGAAGGCCACCTTCCAGGAAGGCATTCTCGATTATTATACCTTCGACAAAAACCTGTACGCCCTGCCGGATGGAAATAACATCGCAGTCGTCTTCTACAATAAAGAGCTGTTCGCCCAGGCGGGAGTCAAGGTGCCGTCTACCTTCGAGGAAATGGTGAGTGTGGTCAAAACCCTCAAGGAGAAGAAAATCACCCCCATGGCCATCGGGGAAAAGGATACCTGGACCGGCTCCTTCCTGTTCATGAACATGCTGCTGCGCACCAATAACGGACCGGGTTTCCTCTCCGACGTGATTGCCGGCAAAAGAACCTTCGAGGACCCGGCGTTTGTGGAAGCCATCGACGCCTTCCAATCCCTGGTGCAGGCAGGTGCCTTCCAGGACGGTGCCACCTCCTTTGATTACAACGCGGGGGAAAACCTGTTCAAAACCGGCAAAGCCGCCATGTACTTTATGGGCAGCTGGGCCACCGGCGGCATTGAAACCTCCTCTGTCAACGGCAAGGTAGGAGTGTTCAAATTCCCGACGATCAACGGCAAGGGCAATGCCAATGAATTTATGCTGGCACCGGGAAGCGCCTTCGCCATTTCTGCTAACAGCAAGCACCTGAAGGAAACCAAGGATTTCCTGAACTATTTCATGCTGAACTTCCCCAAGGAAGCCTTCAAGGTGAAGGGAGCAGTAGGGCTGGCGCAAAAGGTGGAGGGCGATTTTAAGGCCAACGGCTATTCGGATATGGCTATCGAAGTGATGAACCTGTTCAAGGATGTGAAGGGCGGGGACCTGGCCTTTGACAACACCATGAATCCGGGCACGGCTCAAGGCCACCTGCAAAGCATCCAGAACCTGTTTGTCCAAAAGATGGATTCCAAGGTCACCGCCAAGGAGCATCAAGCCGCGTATCAGTCCAACAACAAATAAGACATAGCATGTTCTAAAAAAAGCGGTGGAGGGGGGGAGCGGACCTCTTCCACCGCTATCTGTTCGAGGAGGGAAACCATATGAACGTATTGCGCGTATCCAAGCTGACCATCGGACTGTTTGTGCTGCCCTGTCTGCTTCTATACAGCTGCCTGGTGTTTGTGCCTATCGGAGTATCGATTTACAGCGGGCTGCTGGACTGGAACGGGATCGGCCAGGCGCATTTTGTGGGGCTGGACAATTTCCGGACCCTGCTGTTTCACGATCCCGTCTTTTGGCCGGCGGTGAAACGGACCCTGAATTTCGCCCTGTTCTCCATGGCAGAAATTCCTGTGGCGCTGCTGTTGGCCATTTTGTTGAACCGTTTTGTGAAGAAGCCCAATTTTCTCGTGTCCAGCTATTTTATGCCGGTTATTCTGTCGGTGGTTATCATCGGCCAATTGTGGAAAACCATCTATAATCCTGCCTCCATGGGGGGCATGCTCAATCAGCTGTTGGAGCTGGTGGGGCTGTCGGACCTGACCCGGAGCTGGCTGACCGACCCGTCGGTGGCCATGATCGCCCTTTATTTTGTGGCCCTGTGGCAATATCTAGGCTACCACACCTTAATCCAGTTCACCGGCATCCAGAATATCCCTGCCGATATCTACGAGGCTGCGCGGATTGACGGCGCAGAGGGCTGGAAGGCGGACTGGCATATCACCCTGCCCATGAATATTCCGATTTTCAAAATATCCATTGTTCTGGCCTTTATCGGCTCCCTCCAGGCCTTCGACATGATTATGGTTATGACCGCAGGAGGACCGGCCCATGCCACGGACGTCATCTCCACCCATATGTACAACATGTCCTTCCTGTCCATGAAATACGGCTACGGCAGCTCCATTGCCACCTTCCTGGTGGTGCTGTGTCTGGGGGCCACCGTCATTATCAACATGCTGTTCAACCGCCTCGAGCGGAAATATTCCTGATAAAAGGAGGCAACGCCTATGAATTCCGCCGCAACCGCCACAGTGAAGCCTGTTGCTTCCCGGACCAGGAAACACTTGTCGCCGGTTAAGCTGCTTGTGTACCTGTTGTTTGGCATTCTGCTGGTTACCCAGCTGTATCCGCTGGTTTGGCTGGTGCTGTATTCGCTGAAAACCAACGAGGAAATCCTGTCGGGGAGCTTCTTCGCCCTGCCACATGTGCCCCAGTGGGAAAACTTCCGCAATGCCATTGAGGCTGGAAGCTACTTCCGGTACCTGTTCAACAGTGTGAAGGTTACCTTCATTACTATGGGGAGCGTACTCCTGTTAAGCTCCATGGTGGCCTTCGCCATCAGCCGGTTCCGCTGGCGCTACGGGCAGGCGGTGATGGTCCTGTTCCTCATCGGCATGATGATCCCCATGCAGGCCACACTGCTTCCTTTGATGAAAATGTTCAAGCAAATTTCCGTTCTCAATACCCACTGGGCGCTGATTCTGCCGTACATCGCCTTTCAGACGCCAATCGCCGTTTTTATTCTGAGCGGCTTCATGAAGACCATCCCCCACGAAATCGAGGAATCGGCGGTAGTGGACGGAGCAGGCATCTTCCGGATTTTCTTCCACATCACCGTGCCGGTTTCGGTGCCCCCGATGATGACCGTGTCCATCCTCACCTTCATCAATGTCTGGAATGAATATATTCTGGCCGCCACCTTTATCTCCAAGCAGGCTTTGAAGACGCTGCCCTTCGGCGTGAACAGCTTCGTCAGCCAATATTCCGTCAACTACGGGGCCATCGGTGCCTTTCTGGTGCTGGGGGCGCTGCCGGTGGTGATCATTTATTTCCTGCTGGCGGATAAAATTACCAAGGGTATGGTTGCCGGGGCGGTCAAAGGGTAAGGCGGCCGGAACGTTACAGCGAGGCCCCCGGTCAGTTCGGCCGGCTTGTCCGGTCTCTCCCGCAGCGCCAGGGTTCCATGCTACAATAGAGCTACAAAGCAGTGCTTTTTCGGAGGACTCCCATGCGGAAGTTGAACACGCTGTATATGCGGCTGTTTCTGTTGATTCTCTCCTGTATGCTGGTGCTGATTCTGGTGTTCAGCATGGCCTATTACCATAAGCTTACAGGTATCATTCACAGCCAGACCCGGGAGATGGCGGAGAAGAATATCTCCCAGACCGTGGATCTGTTCGATCTCCTGCTGAAGGGGTATGACAGCATCACCAAGTCCCTTAACAGCAATTACGAGATGCTCCGGCTGATGAAGGAGCGGGACAGCGATCCCGCCGTCAAGGTCATCAATGACCGGACCATCACCAATAATATCGGCGCCATCTATTATTCCCGGGACGATATCGCCGCCATCTACATCATTACCAACGGCGGAGTGATGTACAATTACGAGCGGAAATTCGCCGGAGTAGTGGATGCCAACTACGCCCATAAGGAGTGGTACCGGAAGCTAAAGGCCTCCGCCGGGGAAATGGTCTGGCTGGGGCTGTACCGCGGCTCCGTCATGAACGAGCTCCAACAGGAGGAGCCGGTGTTTGTGTTCGGCCGTCAGCTGTACGATCTGACGGACCACCGTTCGGTGGGCATCGTCATGTTCGAGACGTATCCCCAAGCCATTATGTCCGCCCTGTCCAATGCCTCCATCAGCTCCAACAGCAAGGTGTATATTACCGATAAGGATAAACGGATCATCGCCTCCACCAAGATGGACGCCTCCTGGGCCATGACCTCCGATGAGCTGGCTACGGGGCCGGTGCTGGACCCGGACTCCATCTCCGACAGGGACAATCTGGTTGTTTCCGCGCAGCCGCGGATGGCGGATTGGAGCGTCATCAGCATGACGCCGCGTTCGGATATCAGCGCCCGGATCGACCAGACCCGGCAGTATCTCATTGCCGTCATTGCGGCGCTGGTGGTGCTGTCCACGGCCATCGCCACAGTGATTTCCCGCACCCTGTCCTCGCCCCTGCGCCTTCTGGTCCGGGAGATGCGGCGGGTGGAAACGGGGGATTTCCATGGTTCGGTCAATGTCCGCTCCTTTGATGAAATCAACTACCTGGTTACCTCCTTCAACCGGATGGTGAACCGGATGGACGAACTGATCGAGCGGATTACCCTGGCCTCCGTCAGTGAAAAAAACGCCGAGCTGGCCGCCCTGCAATCCCAGGTGAATCCCCATTTTCTGTACAATACGCTGGATATGATCTATTGGATGCTGGACGAACGGGGGAGCGAAAAGCTGGGCCGGGTGATTCTCTCCCTCTCCCAGATGTTCCGCTACAGCAGCGACTGGGAGGAAGCGTCCAAAACTACCCTGCGCCATGAATTGGAGCAGATGAAGCATTACATGACCATTATCGAAAGCAGGCTGGCGGGGCGGGTTATCACGGAGATTGACATCGGGGAGGAGTGGCTCGGCACCCTTATTCCCAAGATGACCCTTCAGCCTATCTTTGAAAATGCGGTGAAGTCCGGACTGGAGCCCAAAGCCGGACCCGGAGTCATCCGGGTTTATACCCGGACGACAGAGCGGGAGCTGCAGATTGTGGTGGAGGATGACGGAGTCGGTATGGATGAAGGTACTCTTGCCCGGCTGCGGGAGGCCTTGCATGTGGGCGGTACAGCCGGAGGAGGCAGACCTGCGCAGGAATCCCCTTCGGTTCCGGAAATGGACGGCGGGACTCCCGTTCTGCCAGCCGCAGCCCGCCGCAAGGGCATCGGCCTGCCCAATGTGCACCGCAGACTGGTCCTGCAGCATGGAGAAGAGTACGGGCTGCGCATCGACAGCGTTCAAGGACAGGGCACCACGGTAACCATAGCCCTGCCCATTCCTACGGTAAGGAGGGACCCTCATGGAACTGCTCATCGTGGATGACGAAGCGGTAATCCGCGACGGCATCAAACGTACACTTGCGCATCATTTTCCCGAATACCGGATTCATCTGGCTGCAGGGCCGGGTGAAGCAGCGGCCTTGCTCCGCGAATATCCCGTTCAAGCGGTGCTGACGGACATTCTGATGCCGGGCATGACGGGGCTGGAGCTGATGGCCCTCTCCAAGAAAACCCACCCCCATGTCAAGTGGGTGGTGATTTCCGCTTATTCCGAATTCAGCTATGCCCAGGAGGCAGTCCGGTTGGGAGCCAAAGATTATCTCCTGAAGCCCATCGGCAAGGATGCTCTGGTGCAGATGGTGGAGCAGCTGGGGGAGGAGGTGGCAAGGGAGCTGGAGCAGACCCAGGAGGCATTTTTGCTGAAGCAAAACCAGCGGTTCCTCCGGGAAGCGGTCTTCCAGCGGTGGGCCTCGGGCTTCGATATTGGCGGGCTGGACATCCGGCCCTTCGTGGAATCATACCCTTCCTTCCATCTGATCATGGTGCGGATGGACAGCAGCCAAAGTGTCCGGCTGGAGCACTTCATCGTGGAGAATGTGCTGGGCGAGCTGATTAACCGGTTGGGCAGCGGCTTTGTGACCATCCATGACAGCGTGAGTCTGTTGGCCATTGTTCAGTTTCCGGAGGCAGGCGGTCTGGAGGAGCTTCTGGAGGAGCTGAGGCGGCATTTGGCCAAGTACCTGCGGATTCCCTTCCAGATTCTCCATACGGCGGAGCTAAAGGACTTCAATGCCGTACCCGGCGAGGTGCAGCGGATGCGCCAAGCCTCCGCCACCCATTCCTATACCGCAGTGGAAGGCGGCAGCGACCGGGCGGTGGAGGTGGGCCTCCAGTATATCCAGGCCCGGTTCCATGAGGACTTGTCCCTGGAAAAGGTAGCGTCTGTGGTCTATCTGAACCCGGTATACTTCAGCCAGCTGTTCAAGCAAAAAACAGGCAGCGGCTTCAAGGAATATATCATTACGCTGCGGCTGGAGCAGGCCAAGCGGATGCTCCTGGACCCGAAGCTCAAGCTGGCGGAGATTTCCGAGCGGGTGGGCTACCAGGACATGCGCCATTTCACCCAGCAGTTCCGCAAAAAATTCGGTCAGACCCCCTCCCAGTACCGGGAGGCCTGCGCCCAAGGGGCAAACCTTTAACCCTTTTCCTCCCGGTCCTTCCTGCCGAATATTGATTCAACCTTACGGCTACGTTCGCGCAGCTTGTGCCGGTTGCTCCAGGCTCCACAGCTCCCGGAAATAGGGATTACACGCCATCAGGGTGTCAAAGTTCCCGATCCCGGTAATTTCGCCGTTGCGGACGAGAATAATGGTATCCACATGCCGGATAGAGCGGAGGCGGTGGGTGATGATGACCAGGGTTTTGCCTGCAAGCTTGTTCAGGATGGCGTCCATCAGGGCTTTTTCCGTTTTGTTGTCCAAGGCGGAAACCGGCTCGTCCAGAATCACCAAATTCCGCTGCTGCGCCAGCACTCTGGCAAAGGCCAAACGCTGCTTTTCGCCCCCGGATAGCTTCATGCCTCTTTCGCCGATCTTGGTTTCCAGCCCTTCGGGAAGAGCCAGCACCTTCTCCTTAAGCTGCACCTGCTCCAACATGCGATAAATCTCCTCATCCGGCCGCTCTTCATCGAACAGGATATTTTCCCGGATGCAGGTGTCGAATACCGGAGCCTCCTGGGAGATATACGACAGATGGCGGTACAAACTGTCCAGCTTCAGGCTGTCAATGTCGGTCCCATCCACCAGAATGTGCCCGGAGGATTTCTTCAGAAGCCCCAGCATCAGCTTGATGATGGTGGATTTGCCGCTGCCGCTGGCTCCGATAATCGCGGTAGAGCAGCCGGGTTCGATGGAGAACGTCACATGGTTCAGAACCCCGCGGCCCTCATAACCGAAGGAGACATCCTGAAAATCCACTTTTCCCCGCAGAAGATCCACTTCTTTTCCCACATGCAAATTGGCGTCCTCCGGCCCGTTCAAAGTTTCCTCAAATCTCCGGTAAGCAACTGCGTCCAGCTTGTATTCCACATAAAGCACGTTGAAGATGGCAATGGGCGAATAAATTTGATCCACAAACATGATCATGGCTGCAAGAGTGCCGATGGAAGAATGGCCGGCCAGCAAACTGCGGGCGCCGTACACCAGAACGGCCAGCTTGATTATAATAACCAGCAGGGCAAACAGGGCAAAAAAAGCTTCGTGGATCATTCTGATCCGGACGCTGTTCCGGACGATTTCCCCCGCAGTAGCCTGAAGTAGCTCCAGCTCTTTTTTGTATCTCCTGTTCAGCCGGAAAACCGCCAGCTCCATAAATCCCCTGACGGACAAGGCGGACATTTTCTCCTGGTTGGCCAGAAGCCTGGACTTGATCCGGTACAGCCTGCCCAGCAGCAATTGACTAAGAAGGAAAACTGCCAGATAGCCAATGCCGATGACCAGCATAAGCTTCGGATTATAAAGACTGATGAAAAACAGGCTGAACAGCAAACCGGGCAGCAGCTCATGGAGGATGCGCAGATAGAAGGAATGAAGGATGTTTTTCCCCGCTTGCGCCCCATTGTCGATAAGCTTGATTAAAGCTCCGGTGCCGGTGTTTTGATAAGCAGCGTAGTCCATTCCGGACACTTTGCCAAGAGCCGTCACCTTCAGCTGTTCGGCAACGCCTGTTGAAAGAACAGTATGGGGATATTCCAGCAGATAATGGAGCAGAGTTGCCCCGATCAGCATGGCGCCGTACAGGAAAAGCAGAGTTAAACCATCCCGCAGTCCAGTGGCTTGGGCGATATGGTCCAGCAGCTTTTGAAACACACGGATTCCCGCCGTGCCCAAAAACTGGGCGGCGACTCCCATGAGGATATACATGAAGATGGTCCATTTGTACATGAGCATGGCTTTTTTCAGCATTCGGTTAAGCCTCCCTGAGAAAAAATAAAAAGCCCGAAGACAACGGGTGTCTTCAGGCTCTAAGAGCGGACCTGTTTCCAACACCGTTCCAGGTGATTCGTTTTCGTTTCGCCAAAAAAGAGCAGAGCTCTCCCTTGGCAGCCGGCACGCGTTTTGCCCGGCCCGAAAACTACCTACCTCGAACAGTTCGGATCAACATCCGTTCACCTCTTTTTCTCATGGATGGGTTTATTATAAGGGGAGGAAGCTTGTGTGTATAGATAGGAGTTAATTTTTGGGAAAGAATCTCCAGCATGCTTGCATTTAATACGAAATCGTAGTAATCTGAAAGCAGATGGTGATTATGTAAGGAGTTCCGCAAAAATGGATGAGTTGTTCGAGTTACTTGTGAGGCACGGTCTGAAGCCCTTGACACTGGTGCCGGAGTGGGAGGGGCTGGAGCAGAGGCTGAACCGTTCCGAGCTGGCGGCGGTGGTGATGCTGCATCATCATGGGGAGATGACCACCTCGGAGCTGGCGGCGTCCTTGGGGGTGCCGTTAAGCACCATGACCAGTCTGTCCAAACGGCTCACCACCAAAAAGCTGTTCCGGCGGCTGCAATCGGAGCAGGATCAGCGGATTATTCTCCTCCGGCTGACGGAGGAGGGCACGGAGCTGGCCCAAGCCGCCAGGTCGCTGTTGAACCAGTCGTTGTCCCGAATCGGAGAAGCGCTGACCCCAGAGGAGCTGCAGCAGCTTATCCGGCTGGTGCTGAAGGCGGCGAAGGCACTGCAGACCGCAGACGGGAACGGGCAGACGGCGCAGAAGCCGGCTCTCCGGCAAATTGAGATTGGCGAATGAAGCGAGGCCGTTACGAAGTCAGAGGCCGTTACGAAATCAGATGACGCCGCAAGGCGTTTGTCTTTACTCAATTACTACGAAATCGTATTAATAGGGAGATGTTAGGATGCGGATTATTATTTATACCGGCAAAGGCGGTGTTGGCAAAACCAGCACGGCTGCAGCTACGGCGGTGCGGCTGGCGGGGGAGGGGCTTCGGACGCTGGTGGTGAGCACGGATGCGGCCCACAGCTTGTCGGATTCCTTTGATCTGCCGCTGGGCAGTGAGCCTGTATGGGTCAGTGACCGGCTGTGGGGCCAGGAAATCGACAGCCTCCGGGAAACGGAGAAGCATTGGGGTGCCGTGCAGGGCTGGCTTTCCAGGCTGATGACTTGGGCGGACCTGGATGACATCTCCTCGGAGGAAATGCTGGTGTTTCCCGGTCTGGAGGAGCTGTTTTGCCTTCTGGAGATTCTCCGCGCCGCATCCTCGGGTGCGTATGACGCCATTGTGGTGGATTGTGCGCCTACAGGTGAAACCCTGCGCCTCTTGAGCTACCCTGATCTGCTGGACTGGTGGCTGGAGAAAATCTTTCCCCATGAGCGCCGGCTGTTAAAGGTGGTGCGTCCTGTCGCCAAGCTGGTGGCCGGGGGCCTGGAGCTGCCGGATGACCGGGTGCTGGACAGTGTGGGCCAACTGGCGGATAAGCTGAAGGAGTTGCAGAAGCTGCTGACAGACCCGGAAGTAACCTCCGTCCGGCTGGTGGTGAATCCGGAGAAGATGGTCATCGCTGAGGCCAGGCGGGCGTTTACCTATCTGAATCTGTACGGCTTCCATACGGATGCCGTGATCGTCAACCGGGTGCTGCCCGAGGAGGCGGGAACAGGGTACTGGGCAGGCTGGCTGGACATCCACCGCAAATACGAGGAGGAGATCGCCAGCTCCTTCCAGCCCCTGCCCATTCTGCGGATTCCGATGATGGCGGAGGAGGTTTGCGGTTTGTCCATGCTGAAGCGGCTGGGTGATGCCGCTTTTCACAGCTGTGCTGCCGGCGGGGTGCTGCACCGTGGCCTGACCCAGGTGATCCGGCGGGAGGGGGAGGGCTATGTGCTGGAGCTGACTCTTCCTTTTGTGGAAAAGGAGGAATTGAAGCTAAGCCAGCGGGGAGAGGAGTTGACTGTGCAGGCCGGGCCGTACAAACGGAAGGTGCTGCTGCCCCGGGCGCTGATGGGAAGGCCAATTGTGTCGGCCCGTTTTGCCGGGAAGGCGCTGGTGATACAGTTTGGCAATTTGAATCCGGAGGGTGAATGATCATGGGGATGGACAAACAGGCAGTGGAAAAGGTATGGGATAACCTGGCGGCGCTGAAAGACAGTCTTGCGGATTTAACGGGTACGGGAGAAGCGCGGAGGCATTTTGCCGCTTCCCGCCGGGAGGCTCTGTTGGGTTTCTCGGCTCTACTCGGGCGGGCGGCGGAATGCTGTGAGCCTGCCGGAACGGGGCAGAAGCAGGCTGCTGCTCCAGTCAGCCGTTCTATCGAAATCGGGGAATAGGAATAAGTATAAAGGCTTTCCGCAGCTGCAAGGGGCTGTCTTCAAACTCCGAGGGGAGCAGATTTTACGGAATTTTCGTCCATAGCAAGGAACTTTCGCGAAGGCGTACCGGGGGTACGTCAAGCGGAAGTGACGAAGCAAGGGGCGAAAAGGCAGTGAAAGATGCCCTTTAAGTGGGTTTGAAGACAGGCCCTAGGTCTGCGGTTTTTTTTATGGCCGCATGGAGAAGCTTTATAAAGAAGGGAATGGATTTTTTATACAGTGTCTTTTGCAAACGTGTGCGTTTTCTCCGGAGAAGGTGTATGATCGCTATATAGCCTGCCGCAAAACTGCTGGCAACGATGCTTTTGCGTAACCGGAATGATCAAATATATATAATTTTCAGCGCTTATGACAAGTATTTTTAAAGTTTTTTCTGCGCTATTATTCTAAAATGGATAGAGTGTGTTTAAAGGATCACCCGGTACAAGATTGAACGATGGGGGAATGGCGATGACGGCAACAAACGATTTTTTGCAAAGACTTCTGGAGGAAAACAGACCGGCCTTTGCCTATACGGCGGACACCGATTGGAAAATTTGGCGCAGCGGGCTGAAGGAACGTCTGGCTCGGAGACTGGGGCTTCACCCGGTGCAGGCCTACAGCCGGACAACCCCGGATGAACCGGTTTATGCAGGGGCTTCCTTCGCCCCTGACGAGCCGCCTGTTGTGCTGGAGCGGGTGCAGTGCCAGGGATATGTGCGGGAACGGGTGGAATGGACCACCATGGACGGCATGCGGATGCCGGTTTATGTGCTGATTCCGGACGGCGTTACGGAACCCCGTCCGGGTGTTGTGGCCATTCACGGCCATGGCTACGGCAGCAGGGAAATTGTCGGACTGGAGCCGGACGGCGCGGAGCGTGGGGCTGAGCCCGGTTTGCATAAGGATTTTGCCGTGGCGCTGGTTAAACAGGGGTTTGTGGTGGCCGCACCGGAGCTATTGGCTTTTGGTGACAGAAGGCTGCCGGAGGATATCGCTGCGGGCCCCAAACAAAGCTCCTGCGCCCGGATTTCAGCGCAGCTGATGCTGCTGGGCCGCAATATCGGGGGAGTGCGGGTGGCGGAAACCATGCAGACCGTCGGCTACCTGCTGTCGCGCCAGGATGTGAAGCCCGGAGCCATCGGCTGTATGGGGATTTCCGGCGGCGGCCTGGTGGCGGCTTATACGGCTGCTCTGGATGAGCGTATCGGGGCAACCGTAGTCAGCGGTTATGCCAACACCTTCCAGGACAGCATCCTCTCCCGGATGCACTGCTTGGACAATTACATTCCCGGCATCCTCCAGGATGCGGAAATGCCCGAGCTGATCGGCCTGATCGCCCCCCGCAGCCTGCTGGTGGAATCCGGTGATACAGACCGGGTATTTCCCCGGGAGGGCGCCATGAAGGCTATGGAGAAGCTGACCATGATTTATGAAGCGGCCGGCGCGGATGAGAAGCTTGCCGTGGATTATTTCACCGGCGGGCATGAAATCAGCGGAGCAAAGGCTTACGAGTGGCTCCGCCGGTTGGAATAGAAGGGGATAACGACCGACTAGAGCGCGTGTGGGCGAATCTAACGGACAGGGGAGCCTCTATTTTGGCAGAAAGCGCCGCTTGCGTATTCTAACGGAAGTGAGCGACCTTATGAAGCTCCATTTAGGTCCGGTCCAGCGGATTTGTCACCAATAGCGTCTTCTGCCGCCGTTAGAAATCGAAAAGGGCATTTTGGCAGCGAATAACGGCGCTGGCCGCCGTTAGAGGGAAGAGCGCAAGACCCGGCAGCAAAGCATATGGAATCGATACTTACGACGGCTTATGCCTAGGGTGTGTTTGCAAACACGCCCTAAGGGCAAAGCGATGAGGAGGAAACAACATGATCGTGGCCAAAGACGGAAGCGGCGATTTTACAACCATTCAGGAAGCGGTGAACGCCATCCCCGAGAATGCACAGGGCTGGACAGTCATTCAAATAAAGAACGGCGAATACAAGGAAAAGCTGGAAATCCTGAAGCCCCGCGTGAAGCTGGTGGGCGAAAGCGTGGAAGGCACGGTCCTCACGTTTGATGACTACGCCAAAAAAACCTTCCCCGACGGCAGGGAGTACGGCACCTTCAACTCCCAATCCTTCTTGATCGGCGCTGATGATTTCGAAGCCGAGAACCTGACTATTGCCAATACGGCAGGCAGCGGGGACAAGGTAGGCCAAGCGGTGGCGGTTTATGCCGACGGCGACCGGCTGGTGTTCCGGAACTGCCGGTTTACGGCCAGCCAGGACACCCTGTTTACCGCGCCTCTGCCCCCCAAGCCGGTAGAGCGGGCCACCTTTGGCGGGCCCCGGGATGCAGCGCCGCGGCGCAACCTGCGCCAATTGTATGACCGCTGCTACATTGCGGGAGATGTGGACTTTATTTTTGGCTGCGCTACTGCGGTCTTCACGGATTGCGAGATTTTCTCGAAGAAGCGCCTTGTTCCCGAAGGGGGAGAAAAAACCATCCACGGGTACATAACCGCCGCCTCTACGGATGAAGACGTTCCTTATGGTTATGTGTTCTCCAACTGCCGGCTGACCGGTGATGCCCCGGAGCACACCGTATATCTGGGCCGCCCTTGGCGGGATTACGGCCATACGGTTTTCCTGAATTGCTGGATGGGTGCCCATATCAAGCCGGAGGGCTGGCATTATTGGAAGCCGGAGCGGGAGGAAACTGCCCGTTATGAGGAATTCGGCAGCACCGGCCCCGGAGCGGGCAAACGGGAGAGCCGGGTGCCGTGGGCGAAGATTCTGACAGAGGAAGAAGCGGGTAAATATGACTTGAACCGGGTTCTGTCCGGCCAGGATGGCTGGAGCCCTTTGAAGGAGGAAAAAGCACAATGAGTGAGCTGACTGTATTTCTTGCGGGAGATTCCACCGTGGCGGATTATCCTCCCGAAAGGCTGCCGATGCTGGGCTGGGGAGCCAAGCTAGGCCTTTATTTGGACGGCACCGTTAAGATCGTCAACCATGCAATGAACGGCCGCAGCTCCAAAAGCTTCATTAACGAAGGACGGCTGGAGCCTATCCGTGAGGCCATCGGCCAAGGGGATGTGTTCCTGATTCAGTTCGGCCACAATGACAGCAAGGAGGATGAGGAACGCCGGACCGAGCCGTGGAGCAGCTATCAGGAGCATCTGGCCCAATATATTGCCGTTGCCCGGGAAAAGGGAGCGGTGCCGGTGCTGATCTCCTCCGTATGCCGCCGCCGTTTCGATGACAGCGGCCGTCTGGTGGATACCCACGGGGAATACCCCAAGGCTATGGAGGATCTGGCTGAACGGGAGAAGGTTGCCTTTATTGATCTCACCGCCAAAAGCGCGGTTCTGCTCCGCCAATTGGGAAGCGAGGATTCCGAGCAGCTGTTCACCTGGCTGAAGCCGGGGGAAAACCCCAACTATCCGGAGGGCAGCCAGGACAATACCCACCTGAACGAATACGGTGCGCAAACCGTTGCCCGCCTGGTGGCGGAGGAACTGGCTGTGCTGGATACGCCGTTGAAGGACAAGATCAAGCTGGACTAATAGGATCATTATGAACCGCCGGAGGCTCGATGCTGTCCCGGCGGTTTTTTTGTTGATGGGGACATTCATATTGTTATACCGTTCCGAATATTCTCTTATATTCACTGAGTTTTTCATCGCCTATAATTAAATTATGCTCTTACTTCCCGATAAAAGAGGTGCTTTGATGAAACCCAAATTCCGCTATACGCCCCCTGCCAACGGGTATCCGGAATGGAACAATAACCCGGACATCTTCCAAGTAAACCGGATGGCCGCAGCGACTGCGTACATTCCGTATTCCACTGCCGAAGAAGCGGCAGCAGGCCAAGAAGGTGCGTCTCCCTGGAAAATCTCCCTCAACGGTACATGGCAATTTCATTATGCCGACAATCCGGAAGCGCGTCCCGCTGATTTTTACCGGGCGGATTACGATACCACCGCATGGGATACCATTCCCGTTCCGGCCCACTGGCAATTTCATGGCTACGACTACCCCCAATATACCAATGTCACCTATCCCTGGAAGGGAAAAGAGGACCTGGAGCCGCCTTTTGCCCCGGTGCGCTATAACCCGGTGGGTTCGTATGTGCGGACCTTCACGGTGCCCGACAATTGGCGGGAGCGTCCGGTATATATCAGCTTCCAAGGAGTAGAGTCCGCCTTTTATGTATGGGTGAACGGAGATCTGGTAGGCTACAGCGAGGATACCTTCACTCCTGCGGAATTTGATCTGACCCCTTACCTTATTGACGGGGAAAATAAGCTGGCCGTAGAGGTCTACCGCTGGTGCGACGCCAGCTGGCTGGAGGATCAGGACTTCTGGCGGCTGTCAGGCATCTTCCGCGAGGTGTATCTGTACAGCACCCCTATGCTTCATATCCGCGATGCTGCCGCTGTTACAGAGCTGGACGACAGCTTTGCCAGCGCACAGCTGAAGCTCAAGACCACGGTTACCCGCTACCTTCCCTCCGCCGGAGAAAAGGTTGCCGTGGAAGCCATCCTGCTGGATGCTTCCGGCCAGGCTGTAACCGATGAGCCAATTCTCTTGGAAGGCACTTTCACCGTGGAGGAGGACTCGCTGGTTCTGGCCGCTTCTGCAGCTGTGGACAATCCCCTCTTATGGAGCGCCGAAGCGCCGTATCTATACACGCTGGTTATCTGCTTGCGCGACGGGGAAGGACAGCTCCTCGAGGCCCAAAGCTGCAAAATCGGCTTCCGCCGCTTCGAAATTGAAGGCGGTCTCATGAAAATCAACGGGCAGCGGATCATGTTCCGGGGAGTAAACCGCCATGAATTCGGCTGCGATACCGGACGGGCCGTGCAGGACGAGGACATGCTACATGATATTCTCCTGATGAAGCAAAACAACATCAATGCCGTACGTACCTCCCATTATCCCAATCACCGCAAATGGTACAAACTGTGCGATGAATACGGATTGTATGTCATCGACGAAACCAATCTGGAGACCCACGGCAGCTGGCGTTACGGCCAGCAGGAGGAGGAGGGGGCGCTGCCGGGCAGCAAGCCTGAATGGACGGCCAATGTGCTGGACCGCTGCAACTCCATGCTCCAACGCGACAAGAACCACCCGTCCGTTATTATCTGGTCCTTGGGCAACGAGTCCTTCGGCGGGGATAACTTCCAGAGGATGCATGACTACCTGCGGGAGCAGGACCCGACACGGGTGGTCCACTATGAGGGGATCTTCCATTTCCGCGCCACGGATGCCGCTTCAGATATCGAAAGCCATATGTACAGCAAGGTGGAAACGCTGGAGGCGTATGCCTTGAGCCAGCCCTCCAAGCCTTTTATCCTGTGCGAATACAGCCACGCCATGGGCAATTCCTGCGGCGATCTGTACAAGTATTGGGAGATGTTCGACAAGTACCCGGTGCTTCAGGGGGGCTTTATCTGGGATTGGCGGGATCAGGCGATCCGGACGGAGAATGCGGATGGGGAAACCTATTTGGCTTACGGCGGCGATTTCGGCGATTTCCCCAATGACGGCACCTTCAGCGGCAACGGCCTGATTTTTGCCGACGGCACGGTGACGCCCAAGCTGGCGGAGGTGAAGGGCTGCTACCAAAGCGTACGCTTCCGGGCGGCGGATTTGAGCAAGGGCACAGTGGAGCTGGAGAACCTCTTCCTTTTCACCAATCTGGAGGAGTTTGATCTTCACTGGCGTTTGGATGTTAACGGACAGCCCCAGCAGGAGGGAATTCTGGCCGCAGCCGTAGCGCCGCTGGCTTCCGGTACGCTGCAGGTTCCTTATACCTTGCCGCAATCACTTCTCCATGGGGAGGAGGCGGTGCTGACTTTGACCCTGCTTCTGCGCAAAGACGAGGTATGGGCTTCGGCGGGCCATGAAATCGCCTTTGGCCAGTTTATCCTGCCTGTGCCGGTAGCGGAAGCTGCGGCTGCAGGGAATGTCCCCGGCGGCAGCCTCCGGATAACGGAAACAGAGCAGGCATTGACAGCGGAGGGGGGGGATTTCTCGATAACCTTCTCTAAAAAAACCGGCCAACTTACCTCCTACAAGGCAAATGGCTTGGAGCTTCTGGCCACTGGCCCGGCCCCCCACTTCTGGCGGGCAGTAACAGACAATGACCGGGGCAACAAACATCCCGTCCGCTGCGCCACCTGGCGGGAGGCAGGGCTGAACCGGAGGCTGCTCTCCTTCAAGGCGGAAGCGGCAACCGCGGGGGTTACAGTGGAGGCGGAATACCGGATTGCTACTGCACCCCGGTCCCATTGCACCGTACGTTACACCCTTGATGCTGCAGGTGCCCTTACCGTGGAGCAGGTGCTCAAACCAGGCGCCAATCTGCCGGAGATTCCCGTGGTTGGCCTTTTGTTCACGATGGAGCCGGCCTTCCGCCACTTGAGCTGGTATGGGATGGGGCCCCACGAGAATTACTGCGACCGTGTGGCGGGGGCCAGACTGGGTGTGTACGAAGGAACGGTGAAGGACCAGCTCACCCCGTATCTGCGTCCCCAGGAAAGCGGTAATAAAACCGGCGTCCGCTGGGCGGAAATCCGCGATGATGGCGGACATGGACTGCGCATTGAAGGCATACCTGCCGTAGAGCTCTCCGTACTGCCCTTTACACCGGAGGAGCTGGAGCAGGCCGACCATGCTTACAAACTCCCGCGGCAAACCCGTACGGTGGTCCGGGTCAACGCCCGGCAAATGGGCGTCGGCGGTGACGACAGCTGGGGCGCCCATATCCATCCGGAGTTCACTCTGCCGGCTGACCGGACGTACACCAACCGCTTTGTGCTGAAGCCGATTTTCTAGGCGATTGTCCGATGGAAACACAAGGTAAGTAAATATTCGCAATAGGAGCGGGAGGGATAGGGAAGGCTTGAGGGCGAGTTTTTTGCCGGTCTTGATACGCTGAAAAAGTTTAATAAAATCAAGGCCGGCAAAACGTGTTTGAGCATCAAAGCCATCCCTATCCCGGTAGCGGATATTGTCCGGAGGAATATTTATTTGCCTAAACGACTTCATAGGACTGGCCACAGACCCGCACATCATATTCCGCAATCGGGAATTCGCGTGTAAAATAGAAAAAGAGCAATATTTTCCACACAGCCGTCTTTACCGAAAGGGGAAGAAATGAGCATATGGATCAAACCATCTATCAAATCGCCATTATCGGCTTCGGCGGAATGGGCAGCTACCACACTCAGCTGATCCAGCCGGTAGCCCAGCTTCAAGTTCGCGGAGTGTACGACATTCTGCCGTACCGGATGGAATTGGCCGCCACCCAGGGCCTCCGGGCTTACAGCAGTCTTGAGGAGGTGCTGGAGGATGCGGAGGTGGATGTGGTGCTGATTGCCACACCCAACGATTCCCATAAGGAGATTGCTATCCGGGCGCTCCAGGCGGGCAAACATGTGATTTGCGAAAAGCCTGTGACGATGAACTCGGCGGATTTCCTGGAGATTACAGCGGCTGCGGAAGCGGCCAAACGCGTATTTACGGTCCATCAGAACCGCCGGTGGGACCCGGATTTCCTGATTGTCAAAGAGATTGTGGAGAAGAAAAAAGCCGGCGAGGTCTTCCATGTGGAATCCCGGGTACACGGGGCCAACGGCATCCCCGGCGATTGGCGCCAGCTTGCGGCGTACGGTGGCGGCATGCTGCTGGATTGGGGCGTGCATCTCTTAGACCAGCTGCTTTTGCTGACGGACAGTAAGATTGAAAGTGTAAAGGCGGATCTCAGCACCATTCTCGGCACTGAGGTGGATGACGGCTTTACGGCCACCATCCGGTTTAAGGACGGACTCACTGCGGTCATTGAAGTGGGAACCACCAATTACATCAAGCTGCCCCGCTGGTATGTGAAGGGGACGGAGGGCACGGCGGTGATCCGCGACTGGAGCTTGGAAGGAGAGATTGTCCGCACCAACCCGGACGTGGCCAAGGTAGAGCCGACCCCGATCCAGGCAGGAGTCGGCTTGACCAAAACCATGGCACCGCCTTCGGAGAAATCCACTCTGCGCCTGCCGGTGGAGAAGGCCGCTCCTCCTGCCCAAAGCTTCTACGAAAATTTCGCTGCCCTCCTGGACGGACGCTCCGCCCAAGCGGTGAAGAATGAGCAGGTGCTGCGTGTGCTCCGGCTTATTGAGACGGTATTCGAAGCGGCCCGTAACCAAACTGTGGTGAAGGACACGGACCTGTAACCCACATGCGGGGCAGAATGAATCGGATTTTTTTGCTGGCCATCGTATTCGGCGGGTTTCTGGTTTTCGGCTTTTCGGAAAATGTCAAAGGACCCGCCATCCCCCGGATTCAGGGGGATTTTTTCCTGGGAGACACGCAACTGGGACTGCTTCTTGCTCTCAATTCTCTGGGATATCTGGTGGCCTGCTCGTTTACGGGCGCTTTGTCCCGCCGGATCGGCATCAAGCTGACGGGAATTCTCGCCTTTGTGCTGATGGCGGTTTCCGGGGTGCTGATGTATCTGGCGGCTAGTTACCCATTTTTATCGGCGTCTTATTTTTTGATGTATATCGGCAACGGGATGCTGGAGATCGGTCTGGCCATTATGGCCGCGCGGATTTTCACTAAAAATACCGGCTTTATGATGAATCTGGCCCATTTTTTCTATGGGCTCAGCTCGACAGTGGCGCCGATTATCGGGGCTTCGATGATGGGCTGGCATTTTGGGGGAGGAGGAGAATGGGGCTGGCGG
>JAEWMH010000224.1 GCA_023393235.1 Bacillota bacterium
TATGCAGTTGGAGGCAAATTTAAGCTACTTGAGGCTACTTGAGGCTACTTGAGGCTACTTGAGGCTACTAGAGGCTACTTGATGTTACTTGAGGTTAGTTGAGGTAACTTAAGGCTACTGGAGGCCACTGGAGCCGGGCATGCGGTGGGGTTGAGCTTCCCCCTACAGCCTTCCCAGCAAATGCTCCACCAGCTCACAGGAACGGCGGGCCGCCAAGGCTGTAAACTCGGCGAAGCTCACCGGGGCGGAGCCATCCGCTTTGTCGGACATGGAGCGGATAATGACGAAGGGAATGCCGTTCATGCCGCAGACCTGGGCTACAGCGGCCCCCTCCATCTCCGCGCACATCCCTCCGAAATCCCGTCTAAGCGCTGCTACCTCCGCCTTGTCGGCAATAAACCGGTCTCCGGACAGCACTCTGCCCGTCCGTACCCGGCCCGGCAGCACCGCTTCGCCGGACTCTACTGCCAGTCTGACCAGCTCCGGGTCAGCGGCAAAGACGGAGTGCTCCTGGAAGGGGATCACCCCCCGGGCAAAACCCAAGGGGCTGGCATCCATGTCATGCTGGAGGCAATCCAGGGACACCACCAGATCCCCTACCGCAAGCTCAGGGTCCAGGGCGCCGGCCACGCCAGTGAACAGAACAGCATCGGCACCACAGGCGGTCACCAGCAGCTGTGCCGTCACCGCCGCGTTCACCTTGCCTACCCCTGATTTGCAGACCACGACCCGCCGCCCGGCGAAGCTTCCTTTCACGAACTCAATCCCCGCCAGCCGGATTATCTCCCGCTCCACCAGCTTGGCGGCAAGCAGCCGGACCTCCTCATCCATAGCTCCGATAATCCCGATAACTTCATATGCGCTCTCTCCCGGTTTTCCCATAACCAAGCCGCCCCCTTCATCCGATTCAACTCTACGTTCCTCCTCCGGAAACCGGCACATACAAGAACAGCTCCCCAAGAAGGGAGCTGCGGATTCATTACTGGATTATCTTCTGCCAATTATACCTCGGCAACAGATTGGCGCTGAATGACCTCGTGCATCAGGGTAACCTTGCCCTTTTCCACATTTTCCTTGTTCATCAGCTTCGTCAGCAGACGCATGGACACGGCGCCGATGTCGTACATCGGCTGAGCCACGGTGGTCAGCAGCGGACGAACCATAGAGGCCATCCGGCTGTTGTCTACGCTGATTACAGAAATATCGCCGGGAATGGCAAGTCCCGCATCCTGGGCGGCGTGAATGGCGCCGATGGCCATTTCGTCAGTAGCCGAAAAAATAGCGGTTGGACGCTCAGGCAGCTCCAGGAAATATTTCATCGCCTCAATACCGGATTCATACCGGTGGTTGCCGATCCGTACCAAAGATTCATCAAATGCCACCCCCGCTTCTTCCAGGGCGTTCTTGTACCCGTTGTACCGGGAGAAGCCGTTGTTGGGGTCCTGCAGGTTCCCGCTGATCATGCCGATACGCCGGTGGCCCTTGTCAAGAAGCAGCTTCACAGCATCATGTGCGGCCTGCTGGTGGTCGATATCCACTGCAGCCATGGTATTGCCCTCCACATTGGTACCGCACAGCACGATAGGCACTGTGGCCGTCTGGAAGGCTTGCATATGCTCGTCCGTCACAACGCCGCCCATAAACAACAGCCCGTCCACCTGCTTCTCCAGCAGAGTGTTGATTACGCGGATCTCCTTTTCCTTGCGCTTGTCCGCGTTACAAAGGATGATATTGTAGTGGTACATATTGGCAATGTCTTCAATGCCCCGGGCCACCTCGGCAAAGATGGCGTTGGAGATATCGGGAATGACAACGCCCACGGTGGTGGTCTTCTTGCTGGCCAAGCCCCGCGCAACGGCATTGGGACGGTAGCCCAGCCGCTCAATGGCTTCGAACACCTTTTTTCTGGTTTGGGGCTTCACATTCGGATTATTGTTGACAACCCGGGATACGGTAGCCATCGATACTCCGGCTTCTCTGGCAACATCGTAAATAGTTACTGTCACGTTATCTCTCTCCAATATATAGACGTATTTTCATTCCCGTATAATAACGATATGATACGACAAAATAATTCGCCTTGCAACGGAAACCTTCCCGTTTGCAAGAGATTCCCACTTCCCCGCCTTGGCGAAATCAATCCAGCCGGGAAGCCTGCTCCTTCAAGGCCGCTGCGGTAATTCGCCAATGGGAGGTCGTCCAGACGGACGCGCCGTTCTTCAAAAGCAGCACCTGCGGCGATTCATGCTTCACACCGGTATCCTCCGCCACCGCATTGGATACGGCCCGGTGCTCCACCACCAGAACACGGGCATACCGGACGCCCGGCAGCGCTTCCACATGCGTATGCTTCAGAAACTCGTCATGGGCTTCAGCGCTGATGGGACAGCGGGTGCTGTGCTTTATAAGCATAACCGGCGAATTCTCCGACTCCGCCAGCAGCCGCTTCCATTCCTCAACCTTCGTCAATTCCTGCACATCGGCCAATCACGCTCACCTGCCTGCAAATGATTTCCTTTCAATCAATAGTATCAAAAATAAAGAAAAAAAGCCAACCTTATTGTAGGCGGCTCAACTGGAATAACTTGGTCCAGCCCAAAGGCTGGATGAGTTATGGAAACTTCGAAATGGGTAAGGCCCATTCGGGGGTATCTGTACTTCTTTTTCTCCCTTTCTGTGGTTCCGGTTCTGCGATTTGGATCTGAGGTTTGGTTACAGTGTTCGTGGCTCTCATTCGGATTGCGCATTGCTTATGGATGTTGTACAGCCCGCCTTGCCCTTCACCGGTCAAAGCTTCATTTCGTAAGTACTCATAGCGTAGCGGGTAATCTGGGAAAGACGCTCGGTCACATCCCGCTTCCATGCCTCATCCTGCAAGGACCTGGCCAGCAGCAGCATATCCAATAGCTCATTGATCCGTTCCTCCAGTATAACGCCCACGGATTCATGACGGTGCTCCTTATCGGTTACCGCCACCATCAGATGGGAAATTTCGCTTATTTCCTCAAAGCGTATATACTGTTTTTCAGGTTTGTTGCCCAATTGGCTTATCAGCTTCGTCATATCCGGCTTAACGGCGGCGAATACCTCGCTGCGGCTGCAGGACTCGCATGTCAGCACCGGCACATGGGCAATCTCTACCTTGCCCTGGTAGATGACACTTCGCAGACAAATATTCATTGTCTGACCGCACTTACATTCCTTTTGCAAAACAACCAGCTCCTTCATCCAAAAAAAGAGAAGGCAGCAGTGACACATGCCTCCACTCTCTTGTAATTCGACCAGGGAGCCGGTTTTCCTCCCAAAAGGATGCTAGTATTTATTGGCACGAAAGCCATTCTTCATACAGGTTGACCCGTATTACTGCTTCATCCGGTGGGGCAGACGGGCATATTGCCGGGCTACGAAAGGGATGTAAAGCACCAGCATGGCCAGGGTCCCGCCAATGGCATCGTTGCGCAGATCATGCCAGTCTGACGAGCGGCCGCTTACAAACAGCTGGTGGAACTCATCCGTCAGCCCGTAGACCGTACACAACAACACAACCAAAAGCCGCTGCCGCGCAGTTGGTCTGGGGCCGGCGATGGCCCACACGAAAGCTAATCCCAAAATAAAGTAAGCGACAAAATGGCCCCAATCGAAGCTTTCCATAGCAGGAAACAATTTGTGGAAGAAGGGCATCAGGGAACCCAGCTCGTCTCCGGTGCGGGAGGAAAAATAAAAGATGGCTCCCATCACGATCACGGGAGGGAGCCATCGGACCAGATGCTTCATCATACCCGGCCGGCACCTGCCAACGCATCCACGAAGGCTTTGGAGAAGGCGGGCAGATCCGGCGGACGGCGGCCGGAGATAATATTCCGGTCAATAACCACCTCTTCATCGATCCAGGTAGCACCGGCATTCTCCAGATCATCCTTAATGCCCGGTGTGGAGGTCATCGTATATCCCTTCACAATACCCGCGGAAATCAGCACCCAGCCTGCGTGGCAGATCTGGGCGATCGGCTTGCCGGCCTCGTGGAACTCCCGGGTCAGACGCAGCACATGCGGATAACGGCGCAGCTTGTCCGGCGCCCAGCCTCCTGGAACATACAGCCCGTCATAATCCGCCGAGGTAACGTCATCGAATGCCACATCCGACGTGATAGGAACCCCGTATTTGCCGTGCAGCACTTTGCCCGCTTCCGTGGCGGCGATCACCACCTGTGCACCGGATTCCCGCAGGCGCAGCACAGGGTACCACATTTCCAGATCCTCGAATTCCTCTTCCGTAAAAGCCAGTATCTTTTTGCCCATAAGCTCCATACGTTTCGTCCTCCTTATAATTGGAAATCAACTGCGGCGTGGACCGTGTTACGTCTTGATTTCGCCCTCAAACCGGCTTTGCCGGTTTCGAGGCTTCGATAACACATCCGGCCTGCGGCTTGGACCGTGTTACGTCTTGATTTAGCCCTCAAACCGGCTCTGCCGGTTTCAAGGCTTCGATAACACATCCGGCCTGCGGCTTGGACCGTGTTACGTCTTGATTTGGCCCTCAAACCGGCTCTGCCGGTTTCGAGGCTTCGATAACACATCCGGCCTGCGGCGTGGACCGTGTTATCGAAGGGTGGCTCTTAACCTTTCTTTAATTTCGCTGGACCTGCGCAGCCGCAGCGCCTCCTCCAGAAAGCTTTTGCCTGTTTTGGCATCGCTCTGCAGCACCTGCTCCTTCACGGGGAGCAGGCATTGGACAGACATGCTCAGCTCATGGATGCCCAGCCCCAGCCACAACGGAATCGCCTCCGGATCACCGGCCAGCTCCCCGCATACGCTGACGGGAATTCCGCTGGCTTTGGCGGCGTCCGCCACCTGCTTGAGCAGCCGGAGCACCGCCGGATGATACGGATCATAGAGGTTGGACACGGTTTCGTTCATCCGGTCCACAGCCAGGGCGTATTGAATCAGGTCATTGGTGCCGATGCTGAAGAACTGCACCTCCTCCGCCAGCAAGTCCGCCACCACCACGGCAGCAGGCACCTCAATCATGATGCCCACCGGAGTGTTATCCTTGAAGGGTTTGCCTTCTTCAATCAGCTCCTGCTTGGCCTGCTCCAGAATCTCGTTGGCCTGCCGTACCTCATCCACCGAGGAGATCATGGGATACATGATCCGGATGTTGCCGTGTATGGATGCCCGTAGAATTGCTTTCAGCTGGGTCTTGAACAGCTCCCGGCAATCCAGCAGAATGCGGATGGCCCGGTAGCCCAGGGCGGGATTATCCTCTTGGGGCAGATTCATGAAGCTTACGCTTTTGTCACCGCCGATATCCAGGGTGCGGATCACCAGAGGACGCTCTCCCAGCTTGACGGCAGCCTCCCGGTACACCTCATACTGCTCATCCTCCAGGGGCAGGGATACCCGGTCCATATACAGGAATTCCGTCCGGAACAGCCCTACACC
>JAEWMH010000233.1 GCA_023393235.1 Bacillota bacterium
CGGATATGTGATGAAGGATGGCAAACGGACCATTCCCTATGCCTCCGAAGCCGCCGTTCCTGTGTATGAATGGTTTGCCAAGCTGTACAAGGAAGGCATTCTCGATCCCAACTTCGCCACCAACGATTCCGGAAAAATGCGGGATCTGTTCCTGACCGACCGGGTGGGCATGGTCACCTATTGGGATGCCTGGGTGGGCATGTTCAACAATACCCGGCTGCAGAAGGACCCGGCTACCACCTTCAAGGCCAAGGGGCTGCTGCCTGCTCAAGGACCGGACGGCAAGGTCATTATGCGCCGGGGCGACCCCAATGTCTGGATCATTCCGGTGAACTCTCCTGACCCGGCCACAGCCATGAAGTTCATCGAGTTCTGGAGCACGGAAAAGGGCAATATCCTCGGCACTCTGGGCATTGAAGGCACCGACTATACTGTGAAAGACGGCAAGTATGAACTGACCCAAACCGGCAAGGATCACAGCCAGGACCACGGCTCGCCCTTTATCTACAACACCAAGTGGCAGAATCCCTTTGGGCTTTTGCCCGGTGTCAAGGAAGCCCAGGAGCTGGTGCTGAAGCACGCCACCTTAGAGACCACCGGCTCCAGCTGGAAGGAAGTGGAGAAGATTCTGAACAACTATGCGCTTCAAGCCATGCAGGGCAAAATCCCGGCGGCGGAGGCAGTGAAGAAAATGAATGACGAGCTGAAGGCGGCCAAGCTCATCGACTAGATATGAATTTCATGGTGGAAAGGGCGGTGAACGCAACATGGCAGCCGATAACCAACTGGTCATCCCTCATACCGGAAGCCCGGAGGCCCAAGACCCTGCTATCCGCCGGGGAAGCGGGCGGCGCTCTGCCCAAAGTCTTCCAATGCTGCGCAGACTGTGGTCGCGCTACGGTATTTTTTATCTAATGATGATTCCGGTGATTGCCTACTTCCTGACGTTTTCCTACTATCCGCTGATGCGGGGGTTCCTTGTCAGCTTCCAGAAATTCCGGGTCATCGGCGACCGCCCCTTCGTGGGACTGGACAATTACCGGACGGTGCTGTCGGACCCGGATTTCGGGAGGATGCTGGTGAATACCCTCATGATCGGCGGAGGCATTCTTGTACTGGGTTTTGCCGCGCCGCTGGTAGTGGCCCTGTCCTTGAATGAGGTGGGCAGGGTCTGGTTCAAGAAGCTGACACAGATGATTGTGTATCTGCCCCATCTGTTCTCTTGGATTGTGGTGGCGGGTATTTGGATTTTTATGCTGACGCCCGACGGCGGATTGGTGAATGAGCTAAGGGAGTGGTTCGGCCTGCCGCCCATCCACTTTTTAGCGGAAAAGGAATACAGCCGGGCGGCTATGGTGCTGGCGGCGGTCTGGAAGGATGCCGGGTATACCTGCATTATTTACCTGGCTGCGATTGTGGGACTGAATCCCGCCTTGTACGAGGCAGCCCGGATTGACGGAGCCAACCGCTGGCAGCTGGTCCGCCACATCACCCTGCCGCAGCTGGTGCCGGCCATGCAGGTGGTGCTGATGCTGTCCGTCATGGGTGTGCTGCGAATATTCGACCAGATCTTTGCCATGCGCAATCCGGCTATCGAACGGTATGTGGATGTTCTCATGATCTATACCTACGAAAAAGGATTGGTGAAATTCGATATGGGCGTCGCCAACGCCGCAGGATGTCTGGTTATTGCAGCTACGGTGCTGCTGACTCTGGCCGTGCGCCGGTTGGCGGGAAATGGGGAGAGGTGAGGACATGAAGGCGGTGCAAACAACGGCAGAGAACCGGGAGTTACGGGGCGGCGCGGGTTTTACCGGGCCGGTCGGCGGGAAACGGCCGGAACGTCTGCGGTCCGGAGGCAGCTTTGGGGGCGCTGTTTTCGACAGCCTCAACACCCTGTTCCTCCTGTTTCTGGTATCGACGATGGTGATTCCCTTGCTGAATACGCTGGCTCTCTCCTTCTCCGACGGTCTTGCCTCCATGGAGCCCCGGATTATTCTCTGGCCGGAGGCCTTCAGCACGGAGGGTTATTCCACCGTGTGGAACAAAATCCAGCTGGGCCGTCCCTTCTGGAACAATACCCTCGTCACTCTGTGGGGAACTGTGGGCCATGTCTGTCTGTGCGCCCTGGCCGGGTACGTCCTGATCCAACGCGGGCTGCCGGGACGAAAGTTCTTGACGGGATTTATTATGCTGACGATGATGGTCCCCTTCGAAACCATCATGATCCCCGTGTACATTGTGAACAAGGAGCTGGGGCTGCTTAATTCTCTGTCGGCGCTGGTCATTAACGGCATTGTGTCAGGCTTCAGCATTCTTCTGATGCGCAGCTTCTTCGGGGCGGTGCCGTGGGAGCTGGGGGAATCCGCCAGGCTTGACGGGGCCGGAGAGCTGCGGATATTCTTAACCTTATATGTCCCCTTGTCCGCGGCGGGACTGGCCACCGTCACCCTGTTCGAATTTGTGGGCAAATGGAACCATTTCACACCGGCCGTGCTGTTTCTGAGCGATCCGGCCAAATATACGCTGCAGGTGGCCTTGAAGGCGCTGATCATTGACACCTCCTCCACCTCCAGCAATTTTCTGATCACCAAAAATGTGCGAATGGCAGGGATTGTGATTGCCTTATTGCCGTTAGTTATCATTTATCCATTTGTCCAGCGGTTCTTTGTGCAGGGAATCATCGCGGGGGCAACCAAGGAATAGGAGGCGGGCCCATGCGGCTAGAGCTTATCCGGGACATCATGTCCCATGAGGAAAAAACATATATTGAGGTGCCTTTTACGGTACCGGAGCATGTGGAGCGCCTTTCGGTATCCATGAAGGTGGAGGATTTGGCGGGTGATGCTCCTCCGGAAATCCGCAGCGCACCAGACACCGCCGCCTCTCCGGCAGCCGCAGCTAAACCTGCCGTCAACGGATTCGGCATCCGCCTGCCCTCCCCCAAAACCACCATCGTGGATTTGGGTATCCGGGATTCCGCCGGGATGCGAGGGTGGAGCGGCGGCGCCCGCAGCTTTTTCGAAATCGGGCCGGAGGAGGCGACTCCCGGATATATGCCGGGGGAAGTGATTGCCGGCGAATGGAAGGTGCTGCTGGGTGCTTACCGGATTCCCGCCGCCGGCTGCCGCGTCATTCTTGAGGTACAGCTTATTGAGGCGCCAGGACGCTGGCTCAAGGGCGAGCTGCATGCCCATACCAACCACAGCGACGGGCACTATTCCCTGCCTGAAGCTATTAAGCTGGCCGAGCAGGCAGGACTGGATTTTCTCGCCTTAACGGACCACAATACTGTCAGTCAGAATCTGGCCCGCCACCGGCTGGAAACGGATCTGACCCTGATCCCGGCTATGGAACTGACCACCCTCTCCGGGCATTGCAACCTCTATGGACTGGAAGCTCCTATCGGCGATTTCCGTTCTCTTCACCCGGAGGATACGATCCAATTGTTGACCTCCGCTAAAGAACGCGGCGCTTATATTTCGCTGAATCATCCCCATTGCAGCAATTGCGGATGGGCATGGGGCTTTGATGTGCCCCATGACTGGGTGGAGGTCTGGAACGGTCCGTGGCGGGAGGATAACCAAAGGACCCTGGTGTGGTGGCAGGAGCAGCTGGAAGCCGGACGCAGGCTTACCGCTGTCGGCGGAAGCGATTTTCACCGGCCCCACCCGTATATCCGCCATGGATCCCCGTGCAACTGGATTTTCGCCCACGGACGTTCGGTTGACGCCATACTCCGCGCAGTAAACCGCGGACGGGTTACCCTATCCCATTCTCCGGAGGGGCCGCGGCTTACCATCTCCATCGGGCAATGGGGAATGGGTGACGTGATCCCTGCCGCTCTTGCAGAGGGGCTGTGGCTGGATGTGCAGGCTTCGGGCGGCCTCCTGCGCGGCGATGTGCTGCGGGTTTACTCCGCCAACGGCTTGGAGGAGGAACGGCTGCTGGACCGGGGCAGCGGGTCTAGGGACGGCTATGGAGATGGAGCTGCCGATTGGATCAGAACCGGACCCGGCCAAGGATCCGGTGAAGTGGCCGGCGGAGGCGGGAACAGTGGCACCCTGCTGGAGCTGGTTCCCCATAACCGCCTGTTTTACCGGGCGGAGCTGTGGCGGTATGCGGAGGAAGCCGGCGGGCTGTCGCTGGTTGCCATGACCAACCCGATTTACATATCAGCCCAATAGCCATTCATGCTGCGGTACCCGCTGCATCATGAGACCGATGAAATGTCGGAGAAGACCCTCGAATCAGCTTCGCCGATTTCGAGGCTTCCATAACACGTCCAGCCTGTAGCTCGGACCATGTTATTTCAGGGTAGCATAAGCTTCCGCATGCCAAAAAGGCCGGTCCTGGGTTCTTCACCAGTGCCGGCCTTTTAAATGGCTTTTTTCGTCATTCCGCTTCAGCTGACCTCCGCTTCCTGTTCCACGGGCATAACCCGGTTCCATAATACTGCGGGCTCACAGACCACAGCCTTGGCGGCGGGGAGCCTGTCTAAGAGCTCCGGCAATTCCAGTTGGTCCAGAGAAGCCAGCCGCTCATGGCAGGGTCCGAACCTCATCATAGCGGTTGTGGCGTTGGGGACAACGACCGTATACACACCGGCTTGCATGGCTGCCTCCGCTCCTGCCGGGGAGTCCTCGATGGCCGCCGCTTGCCGGGGTCGTACCCCCAGCATCCGCAAGGCCTGCTGGTACAGCTCCGGATCAGGGGCTATCCGGGTGGCGTCATCCACGGTCCGGATGCAGTCGAAATAAGAGGCAATCCCCCACTTTTGGAGGTGGGGATCAATCTCCCGCCGCGGTGCGGCGGACACCAGGCCAATCTTAAGGCCCATGGCTTTGGCCCGCACCAGCGCATCCAGAACCCCTGGACGCAGTTCCTCCTGCTCCGTCAGCTCTGCACACCGGCTGCGGATCGCCTCCCGGAAGGCATTCAACTGCACCGGGAGTTCCATCCGGCTAAGCAAATCCTCATAAGGGTTGAAGCGCTGGAAGCCTGTGCCGATGCACTGCGCATACAAAGACCAATCCAGCTCGGCTCCCTGTTCGCGGTATGCTTGCAGGAAGCTTTCGTAACGGGGAGTTTCTGTATCCAGAACAGTCCCTCCGAAATTAAATATGACCGCTTTGATCATCGTCTCTCCTCCCTTCCTGCTTCAATTGATTCACACCATCGCATTAGGCCTGCCTCCGGCATGATGGGGGAGCGGGATTGATCCGTCAGGAACAAACAGGGTAAGCCAGCTGGAATTCGGGCATTAAAAACAGCAAAAAGAGCCCTTCAAACAAGGGCCCGACTCTACTTGTATAAGCAAAGTAATGACCCATCTCCATGCTGACGAGGTTAGCTGACGGACTCGGGCAGATGGCATCCCTACACGCAATAACTGCATGATTCGCCCCAAAAGAATGGTTCCCCCGCTTTCCGGTATGTTCTCCCGGAAATTAAGCGTAGTTTTATGCTACTTCAAAAAAACTGAAAAGTCAAATATTTTATTGTGCTAATTGTTGCGGAAATCCCCGGTTCGGCCAATGGCATGAGAAACCGCGCCAACACTAGCTGGCGCGGTTTCCATAATCCTTATGAAAAGTTTATTTGTTGTACAGCCTGTAGAGGATAACCGCGGCTTCTGCTCTGGTTGTGCTTCCGGTGGGATTCACTTTGTTGCCGCCGCCTTCGATCAACCCTTCCTTCATCAGGGCGGCCACGCTGTTCACCGCGTAGGAGGCCACTTCGGACTTGTCGGCGAATTTGTTCAGATCGGCAGCCGCCCCCTGCTGATTCAGCTTCTTCTCCAGCTTCAAGGCTCTTTCTGTCAATACCATCATGTCCTGCCGGGTGATCTTGATATCGCTGCCGAATTTGTCGTTGTCTATGCCGTTGGTAATACCGAGCGCCTTGGCAATGGCAACCTCTTGATAATAATAAGCATTTTCCTGAACATCACTGAAATTGCCGTTTGTCTTCGCAGTTAATCCAAGTGCCCGAACAAGGGAATAGAGGAAATCCTCCCTTGTGATATCGGCTGCCGGATGGAATACATTTCCCTCTGTCTTAAGAATATCCTTTGACGCAAGCACTTCCACCGCATTCCTGGCCCATGCTGCCGTTTCGAGATCAGTGAATGTCTTGGACACATAAGCTACCGCGAAGCCGTTGAAATGAGTGGTTTTGAAGGTTACCATACCGGTTTTGGAGTCGTAGCGTCCGCTCGGTATTGTAGTCACATTTCCGTTTCCGTCCATGCTCCAAACCAAAATCATTTCCGGATTCTTCAATTCATCCGCAGTTGGCTTGTAAGGCACGGATACAGTTACAGGTGCGGTTGGGTTGCTCCAGGCCGTCTCTTTTCCGTCCACCGCAAGGGTAAGCTGTATGACCGGTCTATCGCCAAGGGCAGCCTTCACTTCCGGCGCGAGCTTGGACTTGTCGCCTTTGCCAATTTTCAGTGCCACTTCCTTGCCGCTGCTTGCCGTTGTGCCGGCCAACAGGTTACCGGGGATGACAACCTTGCCCAACTCCGTGGACAGCGTGAGCTTGTGTTCCTTGGTTCCACTTATCAGCGCCGCAGCAGGCAACCCTACGGCGTAGGCATTCACTCCTTGGGCTGCAGGGATCTCCAATGTCACATTCTTCGCCAGGAACTCCTTTACTTTTTCCAAATCAGGTGCCGCAACAGATACGATTCCATTCTCCACAGTCGTCTTCACAGTTACCTTCTGCCCTGGAGCAACCGAAGCGGCAGGTGTAGGTGTTGGTGAAGACGATGTTTCACTGTCGGAAGAGGAAGGAGAATCTGTTTTGCCGTTTGTTACTTTTATGGTGTATATCTTTACCGTACCGTCCTCAGCGGTTACCTCTACCTTTACATCCGTTGCTGCACCCGGTGTCAGCGATATGGTGCCGGAGGCTGTGCCGCTGGGGACAACCGTGCCGTCCACTTCAATGGTTGCCTTGTTATCTGCGGCTGTGGCAGTCACCTTCACGCCCGTCGAATCCTGCAGGGAAACACTATACTGGATGGTTGCTGCGGCAAATGCCGGATCAAGTGTCCCAGCGCTCAGCGTCAACCCGCTGAGATTCGCGTTGGAGGATTTTACCGGTGCGGGCGTTTTGGTGTTGGTCACCTTGATCGTATAAACCTTCTCCGTACTCCCGTTCTGCGCAGTGACATTGACCGTGATCAAGGTCTCCCCCTCCGGTGTGTCGATGACGCCGGAGGCCGTTCCGCTTTCCACTGCCGTACCGTTTACCTTTATGGTTGCCTTGCTGTTTTTTGCCACCGGTGTTACTTGAATGCTGGCAGCATCCTTCAATGCTACCTCATACTCGGTGGTCGCTGCTTCGAATGCCGGATCAAGTGTGCCCGCACTCAGCGTCAACCCGCTGAGGTCCGCATTCATATTACCGGGTGTATAGATTCCAAGATCACCAAGGTCAATCGCGTAGCTGCTTTGGAGCTTCCCGTATTCACCCTCGAAGAAGGAATCCAAGTAGGAATGACCCTGAATGAACCGGTCCGGGTCCATGGCGCCATAATAGCCTGCATTGGCATTGTTTTGACTGTCAAACAGCACATAGCTTCCCTGCCAGCCTGAACCGGCAACGCCCCAGCTGATGATATGGTCGATATACGGAGCGAACTTGGTGAACAGTTTGTACAATAACGCGTACTCATAACCCAAGGCGTCAGACTGTTTCACATTAAGCTCTGCGGGAGCAGTTGCGCCGCCGCCGGGAGCATCGGTAGGTATCTTCAGGTCAAGCTCGGAGTAGGAAATGCCGGACAGAAGGCCCCGGTCAACGAGAGAAGCATAAAGAGCCATGGCATATTGATTATCGCTGGCAAGAGTTTTTCCAACCGCATCATGTCCTTGGATACCGATGTCTTCGATAAGGGGCCTGCCGTCATACAGCGGATCGGAGAGCCATGCGGTATTCAGTTCCAGAACCATGTTATAGACCGTCCTCGCTTTGCTGCGGGTGGCAAGTCCATAATCGTTGTAGGTCAGCTTCGGAGGAGTGTCAACGATATAAGCGTCAATGCTGCCGTCCGTGTCATGCCCATCGAGCTTCATATATTCGGGAAGCTTCGCGTAGTTGGCCTTGTAAGCCGCCGCCATCTGTGCGTTGGGGGCTGCAATGTGGGCATTTTTGAAGAGCAGGTAAATGTAATGCTCCGTAATATCGCCGCTAATCTGATCATCTGACATGGCAGCAAGCCAGTTGGTGTGTTTAAGGCTGTTCCTCCAGTTGTTTGGGTCCGCGGGAATGAGCTCGCTGTGGCGGCTTTCATGGACCTCTTCGTTGAGCACGTCCCAGGAATTGAAGGGAATGATTCCGCGGGATAGACTGGAGCCATACTTTCCATCTGTGGTCAGGAAATGCCGCATCACATACATCGTATGGTTAAACTGCACTCTTCTGGCCATGTCCTTGTCTACCTTAACCGTGGTTGTTACGCCGTTGCCAAGTCCGTAGAAATCGGCTGTGCCTTTGTACCCGGAGGGCAGGTTCGCGGGAATAATCTGTGTCATCCATGAAGGGGCCTGGTTGTACCATGCCAATACATGGCCGTGGGACTTATACTGTCCGGGTGTTCCCGAATCCCGGATCGCCTGATAAGAGCCGGTCGGAAAACTGTATTCCGCTAAACCCGGGGTGGTGGCTGCACCGTTCATGGCTTCGCCGGCAGCATTTTTCAGCCAGCTCGGGCCGCGGGGATGGGTTCCGTCAGCCTTGAGATTGTTGCCGTCAACAAAAATTTCGTAATGGTTGGCTCTGGCGCCCGTTACGGTTCCGGTTCCGATGGCGCCGACCATAAACAGGCCGTTTTCTCTGTTATAAAGGCTCTTTAAGGGGGCTACCGCACCCTGGTTTTCCTTGTTGACTACGTTGGGAAGCGGGATACCGTTGGGATCGGGTGTCGAGATTTGGATATTGGCGACAAGAAGCATGCCTGTTTCCGCAGGACGGGCGTTCTCGCCATGGAGCTCGAGAACGAAGCTGGAGGAAGTGCCGGTTGAGGCGGTGATGCTGTGGTGGGCCTTCAACCAGGATTCGCCGTTAAAGCTTCCTACCCAGTCAGGGTTAAGGTTGTTGTATTGATAATCTCTCAGATAGGCATCAACGGTAGAGGCGCCGGCTCTGATTCTCCACCTCATAAATTTGCCCTGCGCGCTTTTGGGGTAGTACACATCAAACTCAATGGTCGAGCCCGCCGGGATATTTACAGCCGGGGATAACGGAGATTCGAGGCTTATTCCGCCGAATGTGCTCTTTCCGTTATGGGCGTAATTGATCTGGAGGACATCCCCCTTATCTTTGGAATCGGCAAAAGGATACGGGATCATCTTGAAGGTGCCGCCTGCAAAATCGGCGGGAACACGGTTGTCAAGCGGGGTTCTCGCCGCCCAGACATTAGTGGGTTCGGTAACCTTTACAGGCATTTGGCCAGGACCCGGGTCCAGCCGGAAATAAGGATCCTCTTCGGCATACACAGCAGCATATACCGATGTAGACACAGAGTTGTACACAGCTTGGTTCACACTGGAACCGCCGTCAGATTGGCTAGCCTGGACCGGTCCGAATCCCGGTACACCTTCGGCCGCAGCAGCCGGGACGGGGGCAAATGCCAATAAGGAGAACAGCATGATAACGACGAGCATACGGGAGACGTTGGTTAGAAGCTTTTCACGGTTCATCTTCGGCTTACTCCTTCTCGATTCGGAATTTTGTACAACTGCACCGACAATGATGTTGTTTTAATCCCCCCCTTATGATATTTTACGACAAGTTCTGAAAGCGCCTTCAAATTTGATAAACAGAATATAAGCCTCGACCTGGTTCAGCAGTATGTCACCGGCGATGCAGACGATCTTCCTGTCTCTGCCACTCTGACAATCTCTTTGCTGTAGGCGATTGGCTATTGATAACAATATATATAATCCTTATAATAAGCTCCATGGATAGATAATAAGTCCTTTGTATTTTTTTCGAAAACGGAGACTTTTATGGACTACAAGGAGATCAATCCGCAAATCGAATATTTCATCAACAGGCACTCTACTCCCAACTGGATTATCGAGGATGCCACAACGAACTTTATTGATTTATCCTATTTCTCCAGCGGCAGAGCCTTTTATAAGGTGAATGGCGAACAGTACGAAGTCAATCAGGGCGATCTCATTTGTATACCCCAAGGCAGCCGGCGCAGCGCAACGACGGATGCGGACAATCCCATGGAGAGTTTTGCTGTTAATTTCCAATTGTACGATATTCGCGGGAATTTTGTTGAGCTTCCTTTTCCGTTGGTCTCCCATATCGGCATCTCGGAAGAACTGTTATCTTTATATAATGAGCTGACAATGGTTTGGCTGAAAAAGAGTCCGGGGTTCGAAATCAAAGCCCGCGCGCTGCTATTGATGATTCTTCACTATTATTTTAAGCGCTTCCATTATAAAGTGAACGTGCAAAGCATAGACAGCAGAATCCAGAAAAGCATCCGGTATATCCTCGGCAATCTCCACAATCCTATTGAGGTGGAGGAGCTTGCCAGAATGTCCGGCGTAACCACCGCTTATTTCGGAACCCTTTTCAAAAAAAATACCGGCTCTTCCGTAAAAGAATATATCAATAAAATGAAAATCAGCAATGCGGAGAATATTCTGCTAAGCGGTGAGTTTTCCGTCAAGGATGCAGCCTACAAATGCGGCTTTGAAGATATCTTCTATTTCAGCAAGCTGTTTAAACGGATTAAGGGATATCCTCCCTCCAAAATTCTATCGGACAAAAAGATGACCGAATTGGCAGTGCAAAAAGGCCCCTGACAGGGGCCTTTTTGCGTATTTTAACCTAACATGCCCGCCGGCTTATTGGCCCTGGGCATTGCCCCCTACAGGCGCGGAGGGCGAAGAAGCATATTCGCTGAAGGTGGACAGCACCGAGTTGTAATCCTCCATATCGGATACGCGGATTCCGCTGTACAGCTGGTTGACCGCATCACCGGGCAGACTGCTCTTCATATGCTGGACATCCAGCTGGAAGAAGGTGCGGATGACCTTCTCCTGCTCAGGTATGCCTTCGAACAAACTGAGGTTGCCGTTCTTATCCATGCCGAAGTAGGCATTCTCCCGGCAATGGGGCGACAGATCCTCCACCGGCTCCACCATTTGCACCCGGCCGCTATCCTCCACACTTACTAGGGTGCCGGGATGCTCCTTGTAGAAGCTTAAAATTTCCTGCGGAGTCATGGTCATGCTTTCAGCGGTTTCCTCTCCGCATACATACTGCTTATGGAGAACCACTTCCCGCATGCCTTTGCCGTTTCTGATGCTTTCCAGTACCCCGGCGCTGACTGCTTCCGCTTCCTGCTCTATGCTGATATCCTTCGGATTTAATGCAGTTGCTGCCGCCTGATGGTCCGGCTTTGGCTCCTCCGCCCCCTGATGCAGCCACAAAACTGTAACGGCGGAGCCGGCCAAAAGCAGGTAGGCTCCCAGCGACAGCCAGCGCTTTTTCATCTTCAGCCGACGTTTCAACTGTTTGTACAGGTTGGAGTAAGTCACTTCATTCCCCTTCTTCCGGAGTTTTTTTCTAGCTTTCCCACTCCGGAGGGGAATTATACAAGTTTAGAAATTAATCCAAGGCTGGCTGCCCTTCGGTTCGGGATCAGAAGCAGCCGCTTTGGCGTTGCCGTAGGATTTGGATTGCTGCGGTCTTTTGGCAATTGTTTTTTTGAGGGTTGGTTTGGTCCGCCCTGCCACAGGAGCGCCCTTAACCGCCTGAGCCGCCGGCTCCACGGCAATGGCTTCCGTATGGGGGGCAGCATTTACAGGCAGATTGGATGCACTGTCAACGGCAAAAGCATACGGATTGGCATAAGGAGTAGCCACAGTGGGCAGGGAATGGACGGCTGCTTCATGCCCGGGATAAAAGCCTGCGGGCTGCATGGCCCACGGGGCATTGTTCATGCCAGGCTGCTCCATCCAAGGGGCATTGGCTGCCGCCGGCTGTACGGCCCACGGGTTTACCGGCTCCGGACAGGGCTGCTGCCACCCATACGGCTGCATCGCCCACGGATTCACCGGCTCCGGACAGGGCTGCTGCGGCCATCCATAACCGGCCCCAGGCTGCATTCCCCACGGCCCCTGTGCCGCCGGGAATTCGGGCCATACAGGGCCGGGTACTCCGACACTTGCCCACGGGGATACCGCCCCGGGGTTCCCCCAGGGCTGTACTGACGGGCCCCAGTCCGGTCCGGCTGCCGCGTCCTGAATGGCGTAGGGCAATCCGGGGATGGTGCCCCCTCCGCAGCCGCAGTCATCCTGGCCCCAGGGCAGTGTTTGCGCCAGCGGCGATACGGCAGGTGGCGCATTGTTGCCCAGGCCCGGGTACGGCTGGTTGGCCCAATCGGCGGCCGGGTCGCAGGGCTCCTGTCCGGGAGGATACATAGCCATAGCCTCTACCGCAGGAACAGGCATCTGCCAGAAGGGATGCTGCAGATCCTGGGCGCCTGCCGTTACTTGCGGGAAAACAGGCAGCGGCGGCATCGGGTAACCTCCGTACGGCTGCTCCGGCCAAGGGGGACACGGGGCATGTTTGGCTGTTTGTGCCGCTTCCACCACCGGCATAAATGGGTTCACGTTGCTGGAAATAGGCTGGTTCACAGCAGGCTTCTCAGGCTTCAGCGCCAGGGGCAGCACATTCTCGGGGGCCACATTGCCGATTGTATTCGGCGACTGGAATTGAGGCGTAGAAGACTTCTCCGTTACGGGAGATATGGCGTTGGGGAAGGCGGGTTTTTCCGCAGCCTTCTCCACTGCTTTTTCTGCAACCTTCTCCGCTACTTTTTCGGCCACCTTCTCGGCAGCCTTTTCCACCGGCTTTTCCACGGGCTTTTCAACCGGCTTCTCGACAGGCTTCTCGATGGGCTTTTCCACCGGCTTTTCTACCGGCTTCTCCACCACCGGCGGTGCAGGAGCAGGCTGCGGCGCTTCCACAGGCTTTTGCTCCGTTGCTTTGGGCTTCAGCAGCTCTGCCTTGGGGGAGGTGGCTGCTTTTTTGCCGATGGAAGCGGACCAGCCCGCATGCCCTCCCTGGAACCCGCTGCCGGAATCCTTGGGGATGTACACCGTATCCCCCGAGAGCAGTACACTGGGATTTTTCAGATGGGGGTTGGCATTGATCAGCGCCTGCAGCGGCACCTCCCATGCCTTGGAAATCTTCCACAGAGTGTCGCCTTGGGCCACGGTGTGCTTGTGCTTGTACTCGACCGGCGGCGTAGGGGCAGAACCGGAAGCTGCGGGAATTTTCACCTTTTGCCCCACCGCTATCTGATCCGGATCGGCAATCTGGGGGTTGGCTGCCTTCAGCTGCTCCAGGCTGACGCCGTACTTCTTGGCTATTTCGAACAGAGTATCTCCTTGCTTGACAATATGAATCTTCAATCGGATAACCTCCCGTACATAAATTTGCGGTTTGCCGCAGTGGATTGCACATACCCGCTCTCCAATAAACTCCCTTCATCATATGCAGCCGCTAGGCGAATGACATCCCCCATTTTCCAGAATTGCGAAAAAACCCTCCATACACCATATGGTGAGGAGGGTTTGTCTTATAACGGGAAAAGCATGGCTTGGGAAAAAAATGGTCCGGGGCCATCCGTGTTACCTATTCAGTAACATGAACGGGAGGGATAGGTTGTGAAAGTTTTCCGCAAGGAAAACTGGCTTCGGAAGCATACGCTTATGAGGGCGAGTTTTTTGACGGCATTGTTATCCTGAAAATTCAAATCATACAAAGCCGACAAAACGTGTTTGAGCTTCCAAGCCAAGCCTATCCCGGTAGTGAATGTTGTCCATTGAATAGGTATTCACCATTGGCTTCGGTGCTCAGACTCCTAGATTTTGTAGCCGTCATGCTCCACGATGCCGCGGAACTCCTTCAACAGATGGGTGGTGACAGGGCCGGCCTTACCTTCGCCGATAGTGCGTCCATCCACCTCGCGGACAGCGATGACCTCCGCCGCGGTACCGGTAAAGAACACCTCATCCGCCACATACACATCATGCAGGGTGAAAGGCTCTTCCTTCAGCGGAATGCCGTGTTTGGCACACAGCTCAATAATGGCCAGGCGTGTAATCC
>JAEWMH010000029.1 GCA_023393235.1 Bacillota bacterium
GTTGGAAACGGCTAGATCCGCTCCAACGTACTTGGATAGGGCTTGCCCAACACCCGAATAATTTTGAAGCCGGAAATAAGGCAAAGGCGCCAATTGTTCATTCACGGTGGAATCTCCCAGCACCCACAGGGTTTTCCCCTTCTCCAGCTGCTCGATTTCCGCAGACGACATCGCTGCATTAAGGCCGCTTACCGCAATATTAAGCATCGTATCCTCATAAGTCCCGGTTACCTTGGAGTACACGTTTTGCACATGGACATGAAATTCGTAAGTCAAACGGGTCCCGGCTGGAATGGTCGATTCGGTTAAGTGGAGATGTCTCTTCTCAGAAAACAAATTTACTATGGCATCCGCACTTGGATCGGCACCTGTCAGCGTAACCTTCACCTTATAATAAGTGTTTGGAGCTACATACACGGCAAACCGGATGGGCATACCCGGATCGGTAACCGCGACAGCATCATCATCCACGTCTTTGGGCTCAGCCTTCGCGACCTCGTGAAGCTTGATCTCTTGCCCCTGCTTCATAACAAATCCGTCGCTCCGGTAATCCTCTTTATATCCATCCGGTCCTAACCCTAAAAAGCCGTAGCCTCTTTCCTCCGTATAGGCCAGATCAGCCGGAACCTTTATGTACCCGTTATGTTCATTCTGTATAGAGCCAAAATCGAACTTCCATTTTGCTTTAGTTTCCATACGCTTCATTCCCCCTCGATGCTCTATTGTGATAGATCGACCGATTTCCTGCAACAGCACATTTTTGACCCGATCCGCGGAAAACAAAAAAAGCAGCGCTCCCTGAGGTCAGGAGGCGCTGCGATGCAAAATCTTTTGTGAATAATAGCCGTCTTATCCTTCGTTTGTGCTCAAGTCGCATTCTTCCAGGGGCACAAGCTTGCTCTTCCGGAAAAATCCGTAGCCCAGCCAGATCAGCAGGAACAGCGGCAGGCTGACGTAAGAAACAAGTACACCGTACCAGTCGATGGCTCCCCCGGAGAAAGCCCCCATATTCTGGCCAAGCACGGCGATAACGCAGATTACGAAGGCGAATATCGGGCCAAAGGGAAACCACCTTGCCTTGTATGGCAGCTCGTCCAGGGAATGGCCCTGCTTGACAAAAGCGCGGCGGAACCGGTAGTGGCAGACTGCAATGCCCAGCCAATTGATGAAGCCGCACATGCCGGAGGCGTTCAGGAGCCAGTTATAGACAATCCCGTCACCGAAAAAGGAAGCCAGGAAAGCAAGCATGCCCACAGCAGTGGTTACCAGCAAGGCGCCAACCGGAACTCCGCGGCTGTTCAGCTTGGCAAGAGCGCGCGGGGCCATGCCATCCTTGGCCATGGAGAACAATACCCGGGTAGCGGCATACATGCCGGAATTACCTGCAGACAGCACGGAGCTGAGAATGACCGCATTCATGACCGATGCGGCGAAGGCCAATCCGGCTTTTTCGAAGATAATGGTAAAGGGGCTCACGCCGATATCGTCAATGCCGCCCCGCAGCAGATCCGGGTTGGTGTAGGGAATCAGCAGGCCGATCACCAGAATGGCGAAAATGTAGAACACCAGAATCCGCCAGAACACCTGGCGGATCGCCCGTGGAACATTCTGCCGCGGATTCTCGCTTTCGCCGGCCGCAACCCCTACCAGCTCTGTGCCCTGGAAGGAGAAACCGGCAGCCATAAATACGCCCAGGAAGGCGAAGAAGCCGCCATGGAAGGAGCTTCCGCCAAGCTCGAAGTTGCTAAAGCCCACAGCCTCGCCGCCCAAAATGCCGAAGATCATCATAACGCCGACAACCAGGAAGATGATAACCGTTGTAATTTTAATGATGGCGAACCAATATTCGGACTCCCCATAACCCCGTGAGGACAAGATGTTCAGCCCGAACATCAGAAGCAGGAAAAGCAGGCTCCAGATTGTCGAATTGCTCTCCGGGAACCAGTATTTAATGATAACCGTGGCAGCCGCAAGCTCTGCGGCAATGGTAACCGCCCAGTTGTACCAGAAGTTCCAGCCTACGGCGAAGCCGAATGCCGGACTGATGAACCGGGTGCCGTAGGTGCTGAAGGAACCGGAGTCGGGCATATACGTAGCCATCTCGCCCAAACTGGTCATCAGGAAGTAGACCATGATGCCAACGGCCAGATAGGCCAGCAACGCGCCGCCCGGGCCCGAGGAGGCAATCGCTCCGCCGCTGGCCAGGAACAGCCCGGTGCCGATGGAGCCGCCCAGGGCAATCATGGTCAGATGCCGGGCTTTAAAGCTTTTGCGCAGTGTCTGGCCGCCGGTACTGCCGCCAGCCGTTACTGCTTGATTCACTTGCTTTTGCATGAATAGGGACACCCCTTTGTAGTGGTTGTCATGGAGTTCATGAATGGGAGTGCCTGAAGTGCTGGCTGCCGGATACGCAGTCCGAACGCAAAAAAACCGCCGGCGAATGCAGCGGTTCCATAAGTAAGCCTATGGCTGCCGCATCATACTCCCTGTCAAGATAGCGCAACACAAGTGGCGGACAATAAGCCCTGCGGCTTCCGGTCCGTTACAAGTGACAGTTCCGCCCCTTTCGGAAACGGCCCCAGTCCGCACCGCTAGGAGGAGCAGCAGCACGGGCTTCGGCGGATATGCCTTTCCAGCAGGATCATAGACGGCTCTTTAACGTCTCCCCTGATGTACTCTTCACATCCGCGACCTCTACCTCATCTTCAGTATGATGAGGCTATCTTAATTTCATTATGAACACATGGACAGGGTTTAGTATAATGCATAAACACCGGAACAAGCAATAACAAATTGCGGAAGGTTGGTGTCAGTTTTACCATTGTTCAAATATATCTATAGGATGACGGGCAGCTCCGCTTCAATCGCAGCCAGCACCTCATCGTAGCTGTTAAACCGGTAGTCCGCCAAAGCGTTGATTTCATCCCGTTCGCCATCGGAATATTTATCGTACATGGCCACTGCCTCTATACCGGCATTTTGCGCCGCTTCAACACCCACCAGGGAATCCTCAAAAATCAGGCATTCCGAGGGTGCTGCACCCAGCTCCCGCATAATCCGTAGGTACACCTCCGGATTGGGCTTGATTTCCTTGGTATCCTCCCGTGTATAGAGAATGGAGAAACACTCATCCAGCCTGGCTTTGCCCATGATATTCCGGTTCACCGTCAGATAAAGCTCCAGATTTTTGCGTCTGGTGGCGGTGGCCACCGCCATGACAAACCCCTGCGCTTTCAGCCTGTGCAGCACCTTGTCCGCCCCGGGTTTGTAGTCAATGGTATTCGCCAGGTAATCGTCGGCGATATCATACCGCAGCTTTAATACCTCCTCTGCGGTCCAGGCGTGGTTATACGTGTCCTTCAGATACCGGCAGTATTCCAGATAAGGGTGCTCTGCCTTGCTATTACGCCGCATCACCGCGTCCCGCTGCTTCTGGATCTCGGTCTCCGCGGGTTCTGTGCCGCCGATTTTCCGGATCACCAGCCGGTCCACTTCATTCCACACTCCTACCGAATCCACCAGCGTGCCGTCCAGATCAAACATGATGACTTTTTTACCTGCAAACATGCCGTTCTCCTTCCTGTCCTGTCCTTTATCCGGCCAGCTCCTGCCAATTCAGGATTCTGCCGCATAACCGTCCGGCCAGAGCCGCGTCATGGGTTACCGCCAGAATGCCCGCCTGATGCTGCTTGGCCCATTGTAGGACAGTATACCATATCTGTGCTTGGGTAATGGCATCCAGCATGGTGGTCATTTCGTCGGCAATCAAATAACGCGGGACGGCACCCAGAGCTCTGGCCACGCAAATCCGCTGCAGCTCTCCTCCTGAAAGCTCATTGGGGTACCGGTTCAGCCATTGGTCCTCAACGGCAAGCTCCCGCAGCAAAGCCTTATCCGGCACTCCGGCCTCCTCCAGGGTGCGTCCCAGCTTCCACTTGGGATTCACCGCTTGCTCCGGATGCTGAAGCACCAATTGCACCGGATTGGGCGTTCCTTTGGCTGCCTGCACAGGGACGCCGTTTAGGAGGATGTTCCCCTCCCGGGGGGTCTGATGGCCGGCCAGCAGCTTGCCCAGGGTGGATTTGCCGCAGCCGCTGGGGCCAACCAGTCCGACGACCTCCCCCGGTTCAACCCGGATGTCCAGCTTGCGGAATACCCAGTGTTCTTTGGTGTATCGATATCCAAGCCCGGTTCCCTCAAGTGGCATGCAAACACCTCGTTTTTCCGTTTCTCACTCCGCGGAGATCAGGAAATTGAACCCGACACTCTTGTGTGGCAGCCTCACAGCGGGATGCGAAGGCGCAGCCTTCCATCTGCTCACCGGCAAGGGGCTGGGAACCAGCCGTGGCGGCAAATTGCTGGGAGGGCAGAGCCGACCACAGCGCCTTGGTATAGGGATGCCGCAAACCGGACCCGTGATCTGCGAAGTCGCTGCGGCAAGCAATTTCCACTACCGTACCCGCATACAGAACAGCCACCCGGTCAGCGACGGTAAGGGCAGCTTCAATATCATGGGTGATCAGCATCACTGCCCCGCCCTCCTCCGCCAGCAGCCGGAAACGGCCCAGGGTTTCCTTCATCGCCGGGGCGTCCAGACCGGGAGTAGGTTCATCGGCAATAAACAGCCGTGCTCCGCTAACCGTGGCGGTGGATACCAGAACCTTCCGTGCCATCCCCCCCGACAGCTGGAACGGAAAGAAACCCGCCACCTGCTGGGCCAGATGGAATTTCCGGAAGGCCCCCTGCTGCTTTTCCACCGGATCTCCTTGGCGGACTGCCTGCCGCACCTGCTCTCCAACAGACATCAGCGGGTCCAGATATTGGACGGATTGCGGAATCAGGGCAATCTCTCTGCCGCGCAGCCGCTTTTGCCGTTCCGGTGTCAGCTCTTCATCCTTAAACTCCATATGGCCGCTGACCCGGGCATTGCCGGGGAGGACGCCCAGAATGGCATGGGCCAGCAGGCTTTTGCCCGAGCCGCTGGACCCGACAACAGCCACAATTTCCCCAGCGTGGATAGACAAGGAAAGATGATGCAGCACCTCCGTCTGCACCTGCTTCATCCCCCGTTGAAACCGGCTGAACCGGATGGACAGATCCCGGATATCCAGCATTCCCGCACCTCCTCCAGGTGATTTTTTATTCCTCATGAGCGTGACGCGGGTCTACCCATTGCTTCAGATTTTCACCAAGCACGGCAAAGGTGCGGACCAAGACCAACAGGCATATGCCCGGAAACAATGCCAGCCACCACAGCCCTGAGGAGAGATAACGCATGGATTCCGACAAAATGATGCCGATGGCCGGTTCATGCGGGGATAATCCCATGCCGATGAAGGTGATGGATGCCTCATGCAGAATGGCATGGGGCACGACCAGAATTAATCCCACCAACAGCTGCGGCAGCAGGTGGGGCGTAATATGTTTGATGGCTATCCACCAGCGGGATTTGCCGAAGTTCCGGGACATGGCCACATAGGGCGCCGTCCGGAGCTGAAGTACCTCCGCGCGGATAACCCTGGACAGACTGGGCCAGTGGGTCAGAGCCACCCCGATAATGATCCCTTTGGCGCCGCCTCCCAGCACGAAGGCGATAAGGAGCAGGGTGACCATATGCGGAACACTAAGGAACAAATCGGTAATCCAGGCTACCACCCGGTCCACCACATTCCCCATTGCTGCGGCGGCAAGTCCCAGAGTACCCGCGATAACCACGCTTGAGGCTCCGGCAGCTACACCTACCTGCAGGCTCAAGGCCAGCCCCTTGATGGTGCGTGTCAGCATATCCCTGCCCAGCCAGTCCGTTCCGAAGGGATGGGCCCAGGACGGGCCCAGGTTGCGCTGATTGAGATTAGTCGCCAGACCGGACGGATCCATCCCATAAGCAGTGAAATAAAGCGTTAATAAAAGGAGGATCGCCGCGATTGAGGTGATCCACAAGCGATGCCGGTAATGCACCCGTTTTCTCATGTGCGGGCACCCGCTTTCACTCTGGGATCAATCAAGCGGTAGCTGATATCCGCCATGGTATTGCCGGTAAACACAAACACCGCACTGCACAGCACAACGCCCAATAAAAGCGGCACGTCCCCGCGGAGCCCCGCCTCTACTGCCGCCTGGCCCAAGCCGGGGTAGGAGAAAACCTGCTCCGCCAGCACAGCTCCGCCGAACAGCTCGCTGAAGGAGGCGAATTGCAGGGTGATGGCCGGCAGCGCCACATTGCGCAGACCATGACGGCGGAAGAGGGTCCAGCCCTGCTCCCCTCTCGCCTTGGCGAACAGCCAATATTCCGAATCTATCACATCCAGCAGCTTTTCCCGGGTATGGAGTGCAATGGCCGCAATTCCTGTCACACTGAGGGTCAGGACGGGCAGCAGCATGTGCCGGATACGGTCAACCAGATGAACCTGATCCGCAGTAACCCCGGCCGGAACCGCCAACCCCACCGGCAGCCAGCCCAGCCAGACGGCAAAAACCAGCATCAACAGCAACCCCACCCAAAAGGTTGGGGTAGAGGACAGAATGTAACAGTACCAGCGCACCAGCCTATCCATCCAGGAATTGCGGTTCATGGCCGCCGTCACCCCGCAGACAAAACCGATGATGCCGGACAGCACCCAGGCTGCCCCCATCAGAGCCAAGGAGGCGGCGAACCGTTCCCCGATTACCTCCAGCACAGGCTGGCGGTAAATCATGGAAGTTCCCCAATCGCCGCCCGCCAATGCGCTGAGCCAGCTCCAATATTGTGCCAGCGCAGGCTTATCCAGCCCCCAATACTCCACAATCGCCTGTCGCTGCTCCGGGCTGACCTTCATCATATCCGCGCCTACATACGCCTGAATGGGATCAATGGGGGAATAATGAACGAGAGCAAAGGACACACCGCTGACAGCCAGAAGCAGCAGGATAAGCCCTATGCATTTCCGCCCCAAAAAGATGAGCACGGCTTTCCCCCTGCCCCTTGACCAAAAAGAATGCTGCTTTACGGTTTCCATCGCCATTCCTCAATATTGTCGGTGACCGGCCAGCCATGTCCGTGGGGATGGACCTTCTGCTGCCCGATATCCAGACCCGACTTTACCAGATAGAGATGATCCAGGTTCACCAGCCATGCCCAAGGTGCGTCGCCCTTGGCGCTTAAGCCTGTGGTGCCGTCCCATTGCGCTTTTTTCCAAAGCTCCCATGCATCCTTTTCATTGGTGGCGCGCAGTGCCTGGTTCATATATCCTTCGACCTTGGGGTTGTTGTAAAAGCCGGGATTGTAATATTCCACACCGCCGAACTTGGCGCTGTATACATTGTACATCTCCAACGGATCGTGGCTGCCCCAGCCCAAAAGCACCGCGTTGGCATGCATCTGCTTACCGATATCATCCCAGCTTTTGCCCTCCACCTTCACCTGGATCCCCAAGGGCTTCAGCATATCTGCAGCCGCAATCGCCAAGGATTGACGGGTCACGTCACTGGATGGGTATAGGAGATTAATCTGAGCCTTTAAAGCGCCCTTTTCCAAAATGCTGTCCTTATCCGCGTCCACCCAGCCGTTATCGGCAAGCAGCTTTTTGGCCCCATCCATATCGGCATCCTTGATTACCGCTTCGGGATTAAACCAGGGCAGCCCGTCGTTTAACGTGTAGGCCGGAGTACCATGGCCTTCCAGAACTCCCTGCACCAGCGCCTTCCGGTCCAAAGCGGTGTTGATGGCTTTGCGGATAGCCGGATCAGCAGTCACATCATTGCCGATGGGATTGCCGTCGGCAGTTTTGCTGCCTGCCTTCACATAAGGGAACATGATCCCCCGGTTGTCGGCCGAGGGCAAAGCAACCAATTCCATCCCGGCAACGGCTTGTTTGCTGAAAGCCGCCGGAATGGCCGCCATATCCACCGTCCCCGCCTTGGCTGCGGCAAAAGCGGCATCTTCATTCAGAAACAGGAAGGTAATCCGCTGGAAAAACGGCTTGCTGCCGTAGTAGTCCGGGTTGGCCTCCACAATCAACTGCTGGCCTTTATCCCACTGCACCAGCTTGTAAGGGCCGGACCCAACAGGCTTCAGGGCATAGTCCTTGCTGTGGGCGTGTTTGGGGACAATGCCCGTGGACACCAGCATCTGTGTAAAGGTGGATTGCGGTTCCTTCAGGGTAAGCTTCACCGTCAGGTCACCGTCTGCCTCCACCTTGCTGAGGTTGCTCAGATCGATGGAGGAGCCGCTTTTAGCAGCTGTTTCATAGGTATACTGCACATCCGCAGCCGTTAAGGGCTGGCCGTCGCTGAACTTGATGCCGCTTTTAAGCTTTACAGTCCACAACAATCCGTCCGCGCTGACCGTGTAGCTCTCCGCTGCATCAGGCACCACATTCAGTTTGCTGTCCCGCTTCAGCAATGTGCTCTGGAACAGCGGCGAACCGTAGCGTCCCCAGCCTGTGGTAGGATCAAACCCTGCCTCCGGTTCGCCGCCTATGGCCAGGATCAGCTCCTTCTTTTCACCAGTGGCTGTGTTGGCAGCGTTAGGCTGGGGTTTGTCCTTCCCGCAAGCGCTGATGGCCAGCACCAAAGCCAAAAGCATCAACATAAAAGCAAAACGCTGCTTGCTCATCCCTCATCTCCCTTTCTTTCGTCTTCATGGGAATGGCTATGGCCATGGTGGTGATGTTCGTGTTCTGCGGACACATCTATAAAGGTAACGGAGAGCTCTGCATAAAACACCCCTTTTTGCACCTTGATCCGGTGGGTCAGCTCCCGCAGCCGTTTCACCTGACCCCGCACCACGATGATCTCCAGACATTGATCGTGATTCAAATGGATATGCATGGTGGAGATAATATCATGATGGTATTGGTGCTGCAGCCCGGTTAAGGTGATGGCCAGATCGTTTACGTGATGGTCGTAGACCATAACGATGGTGCCGGCGGCAGACTGGTCCGGTGTGGCATGATCCGAGTCCAGTATGGCTTTTCGCACCAAGTCCCGGATGGCCTCGGAGCGGTTTTCGTAGCCTTGTTTGCCGATGAGCTTGTCGAAGCGGCCCATCAGCTCCTCCGGCATGGATACCCCAAACCGGACAAGCGGAGATTCTTTTTCGGACATTGGATC
>JAEWMH010000091.1 GCA_023393235.1 Bacillota bacterium
TATTGCTCCATACCGTTGTTCACAAAATTCCCGATAGACAGCAGCAGCAGCACGAAAAAGGTGGGCATCAGGCCGGGCACGGTTATATGCCAGATTTTGCGGAAGCGTCCCGCGCCGTCGGTTTCCGCCGCTTCATAGAGGTCCTGGTCGATGCCCGCAATTGCCGCCAGATACAGAATGGCTCCCCAGCCTAGGGATTTCCACCAGTACCAGATGATCATTTTGAGCCAAATGTGGGAGGAGGACGCCAGAAAGTTGTAATCCTCCGGCACCAGCCCCAACCGCGCCAGCAGAGCGGTAATGACACCGTTATCCACGGAAAAAAGGGAGAAGGCCAAGGCATACACCAGAATCCAGCTGATGAAATTGGGAATGGTGGTCAGCGTCTGCGCCAGCTTGCGGTACCAGCCGTGACGGATCTCGGCCAGCAGAATGGCGAAGATGAGAGGCAAAAACGAGGTGACAATCCCCAGGGAGCTCATGGCCAGCGTGTTTTTCATTACCCGGAGAACCTCGGCTGTTTGGGTAGGGTTGGCGACGATGGACTTAAACCACTTCAGTCCGGCAAACGGCGTATCCTTCAGCGGGATACCCGGAATGTAGTCATAGAAGGCGTAAATCCAGCCGCTTATAGGCAAGTAATAGAAGATAAACGTAATGACCAGAAACGGAAAGGCCATCAAAAACAGCTTATGCCTGTTCTGCAGCTTGCCCGCTCCCGGCTGCCGCTTGACCAGTGGCGGCTTGCCATGCACAGTCCCTTCCGTTGGCAGCTCCCTCATAAACTCCCCTGCCCTTCGTATTGTTTACGCTTTCATTTTACCGGATAACTGCCTTCCTCCGTGTGGGACGCCGGGCTCCGTTTTGGGGAGAACGGTTGCCGGTAATGGAACCATTTTCCCGGCATATCGGACCGTTTTCACACCTGGGCCTGTCCGGTAACCGCCAAAAAGCCCTTTACGGCGGAAACCGTAAAGGGCTGTAGAGCATACTTCCGGCTAACCCTGTCAGCCGTTCATAAATTCCACGGTCAGCAGCAGCCGCTTCAGCATCACAGCAGCTTCAGCGCGGGTAGCTTGCCGCTCCGGGGCGAAGCGGTTGCCCTCGGCCCCCTGGATGATGCCTGCGCCCACACTTGCGGATACTGACGCACGTGCCCATTGGGGAATAGCTTCCACATCCGCAAACTGCAGGCTGCCGCCTGTTCCCGGCGTCCCGGCGGCCTTCATGGCGCGGCTGGTCATCACCGCCAGCTCGGTGCGGGTGACCCTGGCCTCTGGACGCAGCGTGCCGTCCTCGAAGCCCTCCATCAGCCCGGCCTTCACAGCTGCGCCGAGAACACCCGCATACCAGGCTCCCGAAGCTACATCCTTCGCTCCACTTATGCCCGAGGCATCTGCTTGCAGCCCCAACGCCCGGACCAGAAGCGCAGCGAATTCCGCTCTGGTGATGGAAGCATCCGGTGCAAACACACCCGGCGCTTGACCGTTCACAACCAGCTTGCCGGCCAATAGACGCACATCTTGCTGCGACCAGTGGCCCTTCAGATCGCCAAACTCAGGGACAGCCCCCTGTACAACCGCATAAACACTGTTGGAATTGCGCTTCACCGTAACAACAGTTACGCCGTTTTCGGTCTTGAACACCGCAGGCACAAAGTTGAACGCCCCGGTGGTTTCATCCACCGTTACAGCAGTGGCGGTTGCCGCATCCACAACCTTATCCAGTGTGAAGGTCCGGCTCACGTAAACATTGCCGAAATGATTCACCTCCACCGATTTTCCGTTAGCCTCCGCCGTAATCGCATAAGAGATTGGTGCGGCCAGGAAGGTCAGCGACAAGCCGGAGGCGGCTTCTGCTGCCCGGGCCTGCACGTTTTGAGGCGCCTCGCCGATGGCAATGCTCACCTTCAGATCGGCTGCGGAAGCTCCCAGAGCAGCGGTCAGCGCCGAAGGTTTAATCACGGACACGGGCAAATCGTAGCTGTGCACTGCAGAGGCCTTAATCCGGATGATGGCGCCCTCCGGGGCATCAGCCAAAGCGCTGGCCGGGAAAGTCACCTTCACCGACTGCTCCGGCGCCCCGCTCATATCGATCATAGCCGTGCCGTTTCCTGCTGACGCAACTGCCTTACTGAGGCTGTCACCAGCAAGCTCAAGCACGGATACCTTGCGCCCGTCCGCCGCTGCCTCTTCCTTCATATCCTTCGCTTCCGGCTTCAGCTGCACACTCCCTGCGGAAATGACAGGCTCCAGCTTTACGCCCTCCTCTCCGGGTTGTGTAGGAGGGGTTGTGCTCCCAGGCTCAGAACTGCCGCCAGGTGTCGGATCGCTGCCCCCCTCTTCCTGAGCCGTGACAGCTGTAACCGAGAGGCTGTTTGCCGAAACATTCTCCGCGGTATCCACGGCTTCCACCCGGAAGGTGTACTCGGTTGAGGAGGACAGACCCTCAACCCGGTACAGATACAACGGGGAATCGCCGGCTGTCTGGTATACGGCGGCGTTTACCGTGCCTGCCGGAGCATCACCGCGGTAAACGCGGTATTCCTTTATGGCCGCATTATCTGTGGCAGGGTTCCATTGCAGTGAGATAGAGGAAGTGGTAGCGTCATATGCCTTCAACGCAGTCCCCTCCGGCCACACCGGAAGCTCTTTGTCATGATAAATGGTGATGCGCCCTTCCACATCCACATCCAGAGTTCCCTTCTTACCCGCATAAGCCGCCAGAAGCTCCGCATCGGACAGGGCATCCCCCGCAGATACCAACGTTCGGGCATCATGAAACATGGTATAGCCGTCCCCGCCGGTGTACATGTAATTGGACAAGGCCAGCATATAGGTTCCATTCTTATCCAGCGGAGCTCCGTTTACGGTAACATGCCTGATCCGGCTGCCGGGCTCAAACGCCACGTTATAAACATAGTCCAGCCCGGAAACCTGCAGGAAACGCCCGTTGTTCTTTTCCACTTGGGAAACACCGTTCTCCAGCGCATCCCAAATGACCTTGCCGGTCACTTGCGCCTTGACAATCTTGTTGCCGTACGGGAGCACGCTGCGGACCGCCTTTAAGGTCACGTCCCCCTGGGGAATACTGGCGCGGATGCCTCCGCCATTGGCAAAAGCCACATCCGTCTGGTAATAATCCCGGTATGCATCCGCAATCAGATTGCCGATGGCCGTCTCCTGGCGGCGGGATTCATGGGTGTCCCCATAATGAAAATCATGAGCTGCCACCGCCACCTTCGAGCCCAATTGGATCTCCAGCTCTGCCTGATAGCCTGCTGCCAAAGCCGCAATACCGGCATCTTCCCTCACATTCTCATCTACCTTCAGCACCTGATTGGACAGACTCAACGTGCCGTCGCTCTTGCGGGTAATAAGGAGTTGGACAACAGAGCCCATATTCCCTTGAGGGGAGAAAATGTACCTGTTCCCGCCTTCCAGCTGATATACGCCGGTTTCAGTTTCGGATTCCTCCTCCGTAAAGACCGCCGCAATCTCCGGTACTGCTGCCAGCAGAGCCTGGTCATCCGCCACCGGCTCCTGGGTCAGCGCCAGAATAATATCCGGCCTTGCCTCCGCCTTCATGTGGGCAACAGCTTCCCTGGCGGAAGTAATCACTTCCTGCTGCTTCACCCGGTTGTCCCGGATAGTGGTGTCCATGGCACTGGTCAGACCGATAAAACCGACACGGATGCCATTCCTCTCGATCACCTTATAGGTGGGCAGAGCCGCGAAGGGTTTATTGTCCTCCCCCTTCAAATTGGACGTAATCCAGGGGAACTGCGACTTCCCGATCAGTTGGAGCGTGTTGTCCACACCGGCGTCAAAATCATGCTGGCCAAAGTTAGCCAGATCCACAGGGAAACGGTTGAAGGCATCCACCATCGGATGGCCTTTGAATACGCCGCCGAACAGCGTGCCCCCTCCCAAATCACCGCCAAAGGCCGTGATTTTCTCCCCGTCCACCTGATCGAGCACCGTCTTCACTCTCGCTGCACCACCCCGGTTGCCGTAGCTATCCGCGACCGGCATAATCTCATGCCCGTCGTTGAAGTAAAGAACGGAGACGCTGTTGCTCTTATCCCCCACCACATCCATCTGGGCCAATACCGGATCATGGTCGGAAAGCCGTCCCCGTGACACCGGGTAGTCCGCATTGACATGGACAATATCCACCTGGGAGCGGGCGGCTAATGCTTTGCTGGCCAGAATGTGGTCCAGCACCTGGGAATTGCCGTCGTAGGTGTACGTATACTGCTGGTTTTGGGGCAGCTTATCGATGAGATTGTCCAGCTCACTGCCCTTCAGCTTGTCCGCTGTAGGCGTAAACTTGAAGTCGTTCAAATCACCCAGCGCCACAACATGGGCATTGGGATTGGCAGCCAATACAGACTTCACAAAGCCGTTCACCACCAGGGCAATCTGGTGCCGCTGAGTTTCGCTGGAAAGCTGGGGAGGCTGTGCGCTGCCGAAAGGGCCGTTATCCCCGCTTTTGGAGTTAAAATGGCTGGCAATGACAATGATGCTTTCGCCGCGGAACAGAAACTGGGCGGCAAGGGGCTTGCGGGAGCTGCTGAAGGCGGCGTTCTGCGGATCAATCCGGCCCGGGTTAACCGACAGCGTGCCGGATTCCCCGTCATAGGCCACCGCTTCCGTGCTTCCGCCTTTGCGGTCGTTGACGCTGGGAGCAAGAGTTACTCTGGCGGGATTGTACAGGAAGGCGGTGCGGATATTTCCACCCGGTGCTCCCCCGTCCTGCTTGTCCACGGGAGAAATATCAGTATACAGATAAGCCGGGCCACCCGCTGCTGTGATGGCTGCTGCCAGAGCGGCTCCTGTTTGGTCAGCATCCACCATACCGGTATCCGCTTCACCATCATTGTCCTGGACCTCTACCAGACCGATAATATCCGGGGCCTTCAAGTTTTCGGCGATGGTTCTGGCAAGGCCGGCGATTTTGGCCGGATCGGTCTTGGCACTGAAATTCTCGATATTGTAGGAGGCAATCCGCAATTGATCCGAATCGGAAATTATCTCCGTTACCTCCCGCTCCACACCTCCTGGTATGATGGACGGAAGGCTTCCTGCTGCCGGGATGACTTTGAAGTTGCCGTTGTTGTAGCCAATAACCCCGCTGACATCCGCTTGGAACTTGTCGCCGGTACCCATTTCCTTGCCGGGATCACCGTAGGCGATGAGCAGCCGCTGCGGGTTGTAATTTTGGTAGGCTTTTAACGCCAACCCGCCTGCGGGCGTAATCAGGTCGTTGGCATCGTTGACTACCCGCGTGGGAATGTTGTACGTTCCATCGCTGCTCACCCAATATGGGCTCAGGATGGTTGGGGCGGGAAGCGTAACCCGCATACCCTCCAGAGACTCGAAAAAGTCGATAGCATCCTCTTCCGGCTGGAATTGAGCCAGTCCGTCATTGTCGATAATCGAAGACGGAATGAGACGTCCGCCGGAGCCCAGTACTACCGGCGCCGGGAGCGTGTTGTCCTTGGATACAACAGTCCATTGGGGATAGCTGATCTGAGTAGAGGTCAGATTGCTGTCACTGCCCTCATTGTATTCCTTGACCGTACCCTTAACCTTGAGCAGGTCACCGATAGCTGGTTTGTCACTCTCCTTGGTGCTGTACACAAAGATGCCTTCGGAGGTGGCAGGATTATGATCCGGCTGGTTATCCTGAATGAAAAAGCCCTTGTAGGCGCCTGTCTTGAAGTTGTAGCCATATTGGGTGACGACCCCTTCAATATCTGTTACTTCCTGCTCGGCAAAACCGGAGGTGTGGGACAAACCTTGGATGTCCCGGATGCGCAAGGCTCCCTCCGCCAATGTATAGGCAAAGGTGTATACCTGGCTGATTGCCGCTCCCGAAACCGCCACTGCTTTAATGGTGGTATCAGCCGTAATGGCAATGGGCGCCCCGTACAGCGCGCTGCTTGCTGTAGGTTCCGCTCCGTTCAGGGTATACCGGATTTCTGCTCCTGCCGCAGGAGTGGTCAGGGTAACCGAACCGCCAGCTACAATCCGTCCGGCCCCCGGGGTAGCGGAAACCGAAAGCAGGCTCTCTACCAGTGCATTATCGTTCAAAGGGATAAACTGGTAGTTGGTGCCGTATTGCTCGATAAAGCCGGTGATTTTCTCAAAGGTTTTACCGGCAGTAAGCTTCGTGCTGGAGGAATAGATGGAGAAGGTGCCGCCATTCTGCTCCGCCACCCACACAGAGCCGCTTTTGGAGCCGATGGTTACATTCTCCAGACTGACCAGCTCAGCCTCGTAGCTTTCCCCATTGTTTGCCGACAACGCCTCATAGGTAACAACCTGGGGGGCCGGCAGAGCATGATCCTTTGCAATCACCTGTCCGGGGAGACCGGCTACAGGATACAGCTCCTGAAGGCCGCTGTAGTAGACCATTTGCCCCTTGACCTCCACAAGATCGCCGGGTTCAAAGGAAGGTGAAAAGGTTCCATAGAGAACTAAAGCGGTGTTATCCTGTTGGATATAGGTCTTGGCGCCGTTCACATGAGTGACGACCCCTTCAGTCCAGACGTTGCGCCCTTCCGGGGCATTACGGGCCACTGACAGCGGCGCTTTTTCCAGAAGTGAGTATTGGAGTGTGGACGTCCCGCTTTTGGCAAACCCGGGCATAACCGCATAGGTTTCAACGGTTACGGACCTGTCCAGGGTAAAGCCGTTGGACAGCTGGAAGGAGGTACCGGTCTCGCCATTGCCATAAATATTGGCATACACGGAAGCTCCCACTGTAGGCGAGCTCAAGCTAATTGGGGTACCAGCAGGCCATGCATTGGCCGGGGGGGAAGGAATCACATCCGCTACCTTGGGGAAGCCGTCCATGGAATGGCTGCCCAGATAGGTGAAGGTGTCGATGGGATAAGCCACCCATTCCAGAAATGGGTCAAATGCATCATCGGGATTGGCATCGCCGGATTGCACACTTGCTTTGCGCACTAGGGTCTTATCAGCCGTAGTTACGCCCCCTCCGGACCAGCTTGTGCCCGGATCCTCGCCTACTTTTCCGAAGGAGTCAATCACCGCTCCGGCATTTTTCAATACGAAAGCATCATCTCCATTAAAGTTGATCACATTGGCAGAATCATTTGTATTTGTAATGATATAGTTTGCTTTGTCTTTGATGAGGGTATTGGCATCCGTGCGGGTAATGACATAAGCCTCGCTGCTTGGAAGGCTGCCGCTCAGATTCAGGATTTTACCGGCGGCCGCAGCACCGTTGCTGTAAAGCTCAACCGAATAGTCGGACAGATCCACCTCATGCTCTGTGCCGTTGTAAATTTCGATGGCCTTGTTATTGCTGCTTCCCTCCATATACTCGGAGAAGAACAGATCACTTGCATAACCGGCGGCCGCATGCGCCTGGGGCAAAACGCCTCCTGGCGGAAGTAAGCCGACCAACAACAAAAAGGCCAACAGCAGACTGACTGCTTTCTTCCATTTGTTCAACAGCATTCTCTAATCTCCCTCCTAAAAATGGATACCACCCTCCCAACTCTAGCATTCGATTGTGCAAATCATATCAATTCGATGATAAGGTATTGTAAAGGATTTCCTCGGATAATCGTCCGCAGCCGGACGGTCAACTGAACGTTGCCATCCAATCTTCCAGCTTTTACAATAAAGAAAAGTGCTCAACAGGGGGCGGTACGGGTGATTTATAACCAAATGGAATTTCATAATGTGGCGGAGCTGGAGAAAAATGAGGAGATGTCCGGACTGCGGCTGAACCGGCTGCCCCGCGGAGTTGCTCACCAGTTAGGCGAAGGGGATTATCAGCGCGGCCGGTTTATCGGACAAGCCTCCACCGGCTGCGAGATCCGCTTTGTGACGGAGGCGCCGTTTATCCGGGTCACCCTGTCGGCTACCGTGGAGGATGGGGATGTGCTGGTTTACTGCGGGGACTATTTCCATTCCATGCACCGGCTGCGCACCGGAGTGATCCAGACCCTTCACCTGGAAAAACCCGCCCGCTTCACGGACGTAGAGCCGGAGGCGCTGCAGGCAGGGCGCTTTTCACCCGGTGTCTGGCGGATCATCGCAAGCCGCAACTATTACCCCGGCTTGGCCTTTCAGGCGGCCTTCCACGGTCTGGACACCTTCGGCCACGAGGTGCGCCCGCCCCGGAAGGAGGAGCTGCCGCCGCTGAAGCTGCTGGCTTACGGCTCCTCCATCACCCACGGGTCCGGGGCCACCGTCCAGCATATGGCCTATATCCAGCAGACAGCCCGGCGGCTGGGAGCCGATCTCTACAACAAGGGCATGGGCGGCTCCTGCCTCTGCGAGCAGGCCATGGCAGATTATTTGATCGACCACGGCGGCTGGGATGTTGCCGTTCTGGAGCTGGGGGTCAATATGCGGGGACTGTTCACCCCGGAGGAGTTTGAGGCGCGGGCCAGCTATCTGATCGAAGGGTTGATCCGGCATCATCCGGACAAGCCGGTGGTGCTGGTCAGCATCTATCCCAATTCGGATGATGTTCTGAAGAATACGCCGGGTTCCAGGTCCAATCCCAACCAGCCGTTCACCGAGCGGCTGGAGCATATTCACCGCACGCTTCACCACCCTCATCTGCATCTGGTAAACGGCCATGAGGTGCTGACCGACTTCAGCGCGTTGACGACAGACCTGATCCATCCGTCCGATTATGGGCATACCCTGATGGGCCAGCAGCTGGCAGAGGCCATCCGGAGTATCATGGGGCAGCACCAATAGCCTTAGCGGCTTCTTGCGGACTACAAATGTTAACGCCACCCAGCACAAAGAGGCTGTCCTCCGGTCATAGGAATGACCTCGGAGAACAGCCTCTTTGCTTTGGGCCCACAAACTAGATAATCAGGCTGCTGACGGAAAAGCCCATGCCCACGTAAACGGAGGCCAGCAGAATGCCAATGGCCACGTTGCCTTTTTGGAGGTGCTCATGAAGCCTGATTTTCGGCGTAGCCAGCTCCAGTACCCAAAATGCCACAAGCAGGCAGATGTAACCTACCGCAAACCACAAGGCCATATGCCAGATGGTATGATTGGTAAAGGCAGAAACCCCGAGAATAATCGCCGTGCCCAAAAATTTGCCGCCCATGGCCAAACCTACCGCTACATTCCCCTTGCGCAGCTCCTCCATGTCATTAAACGGAGTCATCCAATTGAATACCAGCATCCCAATAAATTGCAGAACAATAATGACTGCCACGCTGATGATAATATTAACTGCTACCATTAGTCCGCCCACCCCCTGAATTTTGCCATGGCCAAGTCATAATCGCCGAAGTCATGGACTTCCTCCAGCATGACCTTTACCGTTTTTTGTTCCTTCATACTCTTATAACGCTCCTCCGGAATCGGTTGCTTGACGCTGTTGCCGGTAGGAAGCGTAATGACCGCAAAATAGCGGGACTTGCCCTGGTAGTCGGTTTTGTAGACACCCACCAGATCCACTTCCGTTTTCAGCTGGACCTTAAGCCCGGCAAGATCCGTCTGGGCCGCATCTGCGGTCCGGTAGCTTTTGAGGGGGGCCCACTGGGACAAATTGACGCTGTTCTGGCCGTCGGAAGCGGTTTTCATTTCCGCGGTCATGTAAGACAGCACCCATACTTTGTCTCCTGTGGCGTAGTTGTCGTCATTGGGCAGAAGCTGGTTGTTGGGGGAAATGGTCATATCCGAACCCACCAGATCACCAACCTTGGCTTCCTCCACTTTATAATCCCACGGCACCGTGGAACTGCCTGCCGCGGCAGCCGACTTGGCCTTGTTGGAGGAGGCGCTTTTCCCGGAATCCTGGCCGCAGCCCGCAGCCATACCGCCGGCCAGCACCAGCACCAATGCGCCCATCAGCATCCGCTTCATAGGACGCCAGCCGCCGCTTTTCCTTCTTTCGTTTGAGTTGCCTATCATATAGCTCAATCCTTCCTCACTCCCATCGCCACAAAACGGCTGGAGTTTCCCGTAATCAGTCCGCCCGCCCGGCCCAGCAGGCCGCAGGCTTCCCCGTAAATCATGAACACACCGGTTAACAGATGATAGTCTCCGTCATGCAGCCGGATGCGGGGCAAATCGGCACGCGCCTGGTACACCGGCCGGAAAAAGACGCTGGTATCAAAGCCATCCTGGTCCTTTATCTCCATCCCGCCTTCCGCGCCGTACATCCGCACGGAGCCGCCTTCCCGGCCAAACATGGATTTCTCCACATAATCACCATGTAAAACAGGCTCGTTATAGGTAGGCAGCATATAGGCTTCAATGGCATCATGCTCGGTTTCGGTAAAAAACGGAGCCTTCAGCTCATGCAGGCCCCAAATCACCGCCTGCAGGCCCTTGGACTGGAGGATCACCGCATGGGGAGAGTTGAGTATCCGGAGCTGTCCAGTTTCAATGCTGTACGCCAAGGCCTCTCCGCCGTCATCGACCCCCATCCATTCCTTGGGGTAAAGGGCGAATAAGCTGTCGATGGCCTGGCCTGCCGCATCCCGCAAAACTCCCTCATCCACCCACAAGTCAAGGGTGTCCACACAGATAACAGGCTGCTCCATATGCCGGACCAGCATATCGATGGTGCCGCTGTCCTCCTCGTGTTTGCCGTAAGCGATGCAGGCGGCATATGCGGGAGGCGCCTCAGCAAAGGCCCGGCGCACCTGCCCGGCCAACCCGGTATTCGGCGTCCACAGCCCATGCTGGCTGCACATCCACGGTGTTGCCACGGAGGATTCCACATAGCCCGTAGGCGTATCCGCATTCAGTTCCAGGAGCTTGATGGTTCCGCCAAGCCCCACGCTAAAATCGAATCGGGCATAACGGGAGAGGAGCCCCGGCTCCTCCGGGGGAACGGCGTCCAGCCCATCCCAGAGCACCTCCGGTATAGACAGGAGCTCATACATATCCCGTCTGCCGTGGACGAAACGCGCGGCTTTGTCGAAGATGCCCCAAAGCAGCTGGCACGCATCCTGCAGTTCCTCCCAGACCCGCGGGTCCATGGCCACCGCCTGATCCACCCAGTATGCCTCTTCCTCCAGATCCGCCCAGCCGAAGCCCATTTCCTTCAGCTGCTGTACCCGCTGCGCCCTGTCCTCTGCGGGTTGGCCTACCACCTGAAAGCTCATGCTTTACCGTCTCCTCCGTTTTGAAGTTCCTGCCCCTGCCTTCATCAGCTGCCGGAGCTGCTGCTGCCGGAAAAGCCGCTGGACTTCCCGCCGATGCTGCCGGAGGACGAGGATTTGCTGGAGCTGGAAGACGACGATGACGACGATTTACTCGATGAAGAGGATGATGATGATGATTTGCTGCTGTCGACAGACGACGAGCTTCCACTTGAAGTTGAACCGGATGAGGTAGAGCTCCCGGTAGATGATTTCGTTGCATTATCTGCCGGCTTGCTGGCCGAGGAGGACTGGCCTGTTGCCGGTTTGGTTCCGGTTCCTGCCGATGTTCCGGAGGTTCCCGAATTACTGGAGCCGGAGGAAGACCCGGAGGTTGTTCCCGATTTGGACGCCGTAGCCTTATTGATGCTGCCGGACTTGGTGTTGAATGAGCCGCTGGATACGCTGGTTTTGGGCTTCACATTGCTGCCCGGAACCTGCTTGTTCTGGAACGTGCCTGCCGAATAAGTCTTGGGCTGATACGGCTGATTGGTTCTGGCATCGTAGGAAGGATAGCTTTGGTGCCATCTTCCCGACGAATACGAACCCCCGCTGTTGAACAGCAGGTGGTACAGAAGCATGTCATCCCATCCAAAGCTGCTGCCCTGGTGGATAATCGTCGTGTTTCCGCCGCCTGTGGAGCCTGAGGCTCCGCCGGTTCCGGTATTGGCCTGCATCTGGGGAACAACCCCCTGCAGTTCCTCTTCGGGGAGGGCAGGCAGACTCCAGTCCACACTGGCGTCATAATAAGCCTTTACCTCTTCCGTAGACCATTCCGACAGGGTAGGCTGGGCTGTTTCCGCTGCGAATGCGCCGCTGCCCCCCATCAGCAATCCCGGGGCCAGAAGCATATGGGCCGCCAAGGTCATACCCAATGAGGTAGACAACACCTTAACGGGAAGCCGCACCGCTCTGTCAGACGCTTCGGAGGAATCTCCGGCGCTGCGGGGCAATCCCGTATGGGACTGGATCTCCCCGGGAACAGCAGGCTGTCTATTTTCGTCTTGATGATTCATAGGTTCATTCTCCTTTCACCGCACCGGTGTATCCGGTCCGGTTCTTCCTTACGGATTGACGCAAGGTGTCTTACCCCTCCGCCGTTTCAGCCGCTTCCTGCTTCACGGCCAGCACCAGAACCTCCATATAGGGTTCGTTGATATTCAGCCGGCCTTCCACCATTTCATATTCCTTGCCGTTGATCAGCAGATAATTGGCATGATTCATCAGGGCGATCATCTGATCGTTCCAGTCTCTTGCATCCAGAGCCACCAGCTCGCCTGCTTCTGTTTTTTCCATAATGACTACCTTCATTGTTTTCCAGCCTCCCGCATCCGTTAATGATTTACCCCGTTTGGGTCATGCTTAATATAACGTAAAGGAGCTTGTGAAGGTTTCATATGCTCAGCCGGGAAATCCTGCATCCTCCGCTCTGATGACAAGCCGGGCAGCCAGAATGTCCCCCGGCTCAATCCATACCAGATCCCCTCCCCGGTTCAATTCCCCGGTAAGGCCCATCCATGGTTCCACACAGATAAATTCCGCACCCGGAACAGTCCAAATCACCACATAGCGGAAGTGGCGGGAATACTCCATTTCGATCCTCCGCCCCGTTCCCGGCAAACGGAAGGCAATCCGCGGCTCCCCTGCATCCAGAAGCGCCACCGCCTCCTTCAGCTGACCGATATCCAGACGTCCGGTAAACGGCTTTACGCTACCGTCGTTGTAATCCATATAACGCGATGCATCCGTTTCATAAACCATTTCCTTCTCGGCCGCGGCAAAATAAGGATGGAAGCCCGGATACACCGGCATCCGCGCATCAGACAGGTTCTGATACTCCTGTTCAATGACAAGCGCTCCCTTTTGGACCCGGTAGGTAAAGACCAGCTTGAAGGCAAACGGATAGGAAGCCAGCATGTCCGACGTAGAAGCCAGGCTCAGGACCGCGTACGGCTCCCCGTCAGCCGATACCCCCGTCTCCTCCACCGTCCACGGGGAGGTCCGCGCCAGCCCGTGATTCTTCATGGCGTAGCGTTGTCCCTGCCACTCATACGCCCCGTCCGCCAATTGGCCGCTGATGGGGAACAGCACCGGGTTGCCGCCGCGGATATTGGCATTGGGGTCGAGGAAGGTCCCCCGGTCCAAATAAAAAATTTCTTTACCTCCAGGTGCGTATCCGGTGGCAATGCCTCCCCGCTCGGGGCAAAGGCGCAAGGTGGTTTCTGTGGAAGCCTCGAATAACTCCAGCATCCGGTAAGGCCCGTCCTGATATTCATTCACTTGGGATATCACGTGCTTACCCCTCCCTGTATGGTTCAATTCCCTAATCGCAACGAAAATAATAAAAAATTTACCAGCATCCTATTCTATCATGAATTCCGTTGATATAGTTCGAACATTCCGGTGATATTCTGAAGGAAAGTTGAACGAAATCACCGGACAGGAGAGATCCGTATGAACCCCAAAGCTGTTCGCGCGTGGATGATGTACGATTGGGCCAATTCCGCTTTTGCCACTACCATGATGGCCGCCGTTCTGCCGATTTTTTATATTGAAGTGGCCTCCAAGGGTTTGTCCTCCAACACCTCGGCTTCCTATTGGGGCTTGACCCAGGCTGCGGGCATGCTGCTGGTGGCAATATTGGCTCCGGTGCTGGGGGCTGCCGCGGATTATGCAGGGAAGAAGATGTTTTTTCTCAGAAGCTTCTCCTATCTGGGCATCGTTGCTTCGTTTCTGTTCGTGTTTATCGGGCAGGGGGACTATCTGGCGGCGTCTTTGCTGTTCGTGCTGGGCACGGTAGGCTTTTCCGGAGGCAACAGCTTCTATGATGCTCTGCTGCCGGACCTGGTTCCGGAGGAGCAGAAGCGGGAATACATCTCCTCCAAGGGGTTTGCTTGCGGCTATGTGGGCGGCGGACTGCTCCTGGTGGTGGATTTGCTTATGATTCAAAAGCCCGGGCTTTTCGGTCTGCCCGACGGTGAAGCCGGCACGCGGCTGGCCTTTGCCAGTGTGGCGGTTTGGTGGCTGGTATTTTCGCTGCCCTTGTTCCGGCATGTGAAGGACCGTACCGCGGATGCGCCGATTCCGTTCCGTCAATATACGCGCATAGGCTTCTCCCGCACCTGGGAGACCTTGAAGAGTCTGAAGCAGTATCCCCAACTGCTGAAGTTTATTCTGGCCTATTGGTTTTTCAACGACGGCATCAACACCATCATTACCATGGCTACCGCCTACGGCAAAGCCATCGGCATCGGGACCTCGGATTTGATTATGGCCCTGCTGATCACCCAATTTGTAGGCATCCCCTTTACCCTTCTGTTCGGAAAAATCGGCGAAAAGCTGGGAGCTAAACCCGCCCTCTACATTAGTTTGGGCATCTATCTGCTGATTGTGCTGCTGGGCTACTTTATGACCAGCGCCACCCATTTTTATCTGCTGGCCGTGATGGTAGGCTTCGTTCAGGGCGGAAGCCAGGCCGTGGCCCGCTCCTTGTTCAGCCGCCTGGTGCCCGCGGACCGGACGGCGGAGTTTTTCGGATTCCTAAGCGTATCCGGCAAGTTCTCCTCCATGGTGGGGCCGGCGGTATTCGCCGCTACAGGCTTGATCACAGGCTCCAGCCGGCACGGCATCCTGGCCTTGGCGCTTTTCTTCCTTGTAGGGATTGCGCTTCTGCGCACCGTGAATCTGGAGCAGGGGTCGCTGGAGGCCGGGAAAGCCGCAGCCGGATCTGCGGCACCCTCTTGTTAAAAGAGAGGCTGGCGGTGATCATCATTTTTCAGGATGGAGCCGCTATTCGGGCTCATTGCCCCGCCGGAAGCTCTTCCCAATAAGGGCTCCTGCTTCCGTTAGCCTTTGACAGCCCCTCCTTTTGAGGCAAATAGAGGCGCTCAGCGCCGTTAGAAGCAAATGACCCGCAGCTGCCCCAATACTTGCTTCCGGCTGCTGCTCTTAGAAGGGAAGCGGATCCTCGTACCGGATGGTCCATTCCCCGCAAGCCCGTCCCGTCGAATACGAGACATTCCCTAGGAGGTGCAGCAGCTCGGCTTCGATCGTGGCCGCGTTGCTGTCTCCTGGCTCCATTACCTCCAGCGCTAAAGGCAGCAGCTTGCCCGCCTCCTCCATTGCAGCCTGCCAATGATCCCAGAAGCCCGTCTGGTGTACTGCCCCCTCCTCTGCCGGATCCCGCCAAAATTTCCGCTCGTCGTTGCAATAATCCAAAGGCGGATTCTCCCGTTTGTAGACAAAAGGGGTGATTTGCCCTGCCGTCAGAACCCGCTTGGCTCCTGTGGGGTCATGGAACAGCTTCAGCGCCAACAGCATATCCCGGAAGCTCACCTGCCAGTGACGGACTCCCACCTCTCCCGTAGCCTCCGGATAAAACTGGCCCGCCAGCTCGGATAGCAGCTCCGCCACCTCCTGGAACAACACACTGTCCCGGGGCAAAGCAAGCTCCCGCCAGACGGGGGTTTTCCACGTATCGATCCCCCTCATCCTCCGCGCAATTATGGTGTCCAGAATAATTTCAAACCGCTGGTGGTTCCATTTCTTAAAGCCGGACTTGGCAAAAATATAAGGATGTGCGTTGCGGTCGAGAATATGATGCAGCAGAAACCCCGCTGCGTAGGGCCGCAACCTGCGATTCTCCGGCTGACCCGCCCCGCGGAGCATCTCCATAAGGAAAGGCCCGCAATGCTCCTCATGCATCAGATTTCCCAGGGTATCCATCCGCTTGTCCTTGCTCCAGGGCAGAAAGCGGTAATAGAACAGCGGATCAGGCCCTTGGCATCCCCATGAAAACAGCCTGCTGTCCTCCTCCCGTTCCAGCCATTCCGCTTGGCCTACCGCCCGCAGCGCCTCCTGGCCAAAAATGATATGCGTCCATATATTCGGCATAACCTCATCCTCCTGTTTTTCAACCACCTGCCGAAATCCGTTCATGCAGCTGCTTTCTCTTGCAATTCATTCGCCGGAGTCTATACAAAAGCCTTCGACCTCCGCCAGAATGGCGTCAATCGAAGGCTCATGCAGGGAAATTATCCGGACCGTCGTCTTTTACCGGACCTGATTCAGCGGCTATCCGGACCGACGTTCCGCTATTTTGAGGTAAGCGGGCGTTTTCGTTATTTCGCGGACACAGGGTCCCTTATTTGTTCATTTGTTCGCTAAGACAGGCCATTTTCACTCAAATAAGGTATCGTGTGTCCGTAAGACGAACAAACCGGTGGTTTTTCGCCGAATAGCGTCTCCTAAGTCCGCAGTACAGCCTGTGCTTGCAGCAGGAGAGCTGTTTGCTGCACTAGTTGATGAAATCCGCAAACTTCAAGAGCCGCTTCAGCATTGCTGCGGCTTCCGCACGGGTAGCTTGAGCTTCAGGGGCGAACCGGTTGCCCGAGGTTCCCTCCACCAGTCCCGCGGCCACACCGGCGTCGACTGCTTCAGCCGCCCATGCGGGAATTTGTCCTTCATCGGCGAATACAGCAGTGGCTCCCGACGGGGCCGATTTCCCGGCAGCCTTCAGGGCGCGGCTCATCATAACAGCCATTTGCGCACGGGTGATATTGGCTCCGCCGCGAAGTGTGCCGTCCTCGAAGCCGTCCAGCAGTCCGGCCTTCACGGCCGCACCCAGAGCACCTGCGTACCATTCGGTGCCGGTCAGATCCTTCACTCCCGATACGGCCGACGCATCCGGGGCCAGACCCAGCGCCCGTACCAGAAGGGCGGCGAATTCACCGCGTGTCACTTGGGCATCCGGCGCAAACCGTCCCGGCGCTTGCCCGTCGATGACCAGCTTGGCTGCCAACAGCTCCACATCGGTACGGGACCAGTGTCCGCTCAAATCCGCGAAGGCTGCAGCGGACGGTTTAACTACACCATAGATGCTGTTGGAGTTCCGCTTCATGGTGACTACGGTTTTGCCGTCTGCTGTACCGAATACCGCCGGCACAAAGCTCATGCTGCCGCTGGCCGGGTCGAAGACAACCGCAGTGGCGGAAGACGGGTCCACTGTGCCGGGGACGGTCAAGGTCCGGGACACATAGGTGCTGCCGAAGTAATTCAGCTCCACCTGTTTGCCGCCTGCTTGTGCGGTGACGGTGTAGCTAACGGCATCCGTCAGCAAGACGGCTCCGCTCTTGGCTGCGGCTGCTTCCACTGCCGCTTTGGCCGCTCCCGCCACTTCACCGATAACCACCTCAATGCGGATATCGCCTGCCGCTGTCCCCAATGCTGCAGCCAGCTCACTGAGCTTCACCACCGACAAGGGCAATTCATAGCTCTTATCCGCTGTGCGGATGAGGACAGTTCCTTGGGCATTGCCAATCAAACCACTTACCGGAAGCGTCACCTTCACCGCTCCCTCCACCTCCGGCAGGGTGATGATGGTTTTGCCTGCTCCAGCTGCTGCCAGCGCCTTGGAGAAGGAAGCTGCCGACAGGACCAGGCTGGTGACGGAGGTTCCATCCGCTGCAGTTTCCGTCTTCAGGTCCTTGGTTTCCGGTTTAAGCTCCACACCGCCGCTCACAACGCCCGCTTCCACTTGTGCTCCAGTTTCAGGAGTAGAGGGAGCAGCAGGGGCGCCCGGTCCAGAGGTGCCGGGACTGGAAGATTCACCGCTGCTTTCACTTTCGGTCGTAACAGCAGCTGAAAGTCTCGTTGTACTAACATTATTTTCCTTATCCACTGCCTCTACTGCAAAATTATAAGCTGTACCCGATGATAAACCATTTACTTGATAATCATAATAAACTGCTCCGCTTACCGTCTTGTATACAGTGCTGCTGACATTGCCGATTTTCACACTTCCGTTATATACCCGGTATTCCTCCACACCCGTCTTATCCTCAGCGGGAGTCCAGGTAAGCTTCACACCGGAGGTGGTGACATCGGATGCGGTCAATTTAGCATTTTCGGGCCAAACCGGAGCCTGCGCCACATCCACGATTCTGCCTTCTGTACCGGTATTGGCGGCAGTCAATGTGCCCAGCGCCTTCAAATACTGGATAAATACCTCATAATCCGGCTTAAAAGGATACTGCTCGCTGTACATGAAGTTCACGCGGCCCTCGTTATAGGCCTTGCCGAAGGAGGCGTACGCGTCGCCACCCTTGGCGGTAAAGATGTTGGTCGCCAGGTTATAGGTTTTCTTCAGATCCAGCGGCACATAGCCGTTGTCTGTTTTGACGCTGACGCCGGTTACCCGGCCAAACGCCGGCTTGGTGGAATCATAGGTGAACTTCATTCCCGCTACGTGGGGGAAGCCGCCGTATTCGGAAGGCGCCTTGGATACACCGTTCTCCAGTCCATCCCAGATTTCCTGGCCAGTCAGCTCCAGTACCACTACATCGTTATTGAAGGGCAGAATTTCCTGCACGGCAGCTTGGGTTATGGCTCCAGCCTTCAGGTTGGTCCGGATACCACCGCCGTTCTGCAGGGCCATTTCGGCTTTAAACTTTTTCCCTTCTTCCGCGTTACTCCCCGCCTGATTGGCCTCATACAGCATACCGTCCACCACCAAATTGCCGATGGCTGTTTCTTTGGTGCGGACAACCCGGGGATACCCTTCTATTGCTACCGCGCCATACAGGTTCACATTGGATTGCCCAACTACCAGATTGTTCAACTCGTCCACCTTGGGCTTGTACTTGGCCAGAATGGCGGCCGCCTCCGGATCGGCTGCAAACACATACTCCGAGCCCTTTTTCTGATCGATGGCGATTAAGGTATTGTTGGTCTTGTCCGTATTCTTAAGCTTCCCGTTTTCGTCTGCTTCCACATGAAGCAGCTTGCCGCCCTTATCGAATTCCACTTGAAGCTTGCCCAGATTCTGCGCCCGCTCACCGGTTTGCACAATGAGCTTAGGTTCGCTGTGGGTGTTGTCCACAATGGCTGCATCCAGCTTGGTATGGGAGTGGCCGCCGACGATAATGTCGATGCCCTCCACCTTCGCCGCAATCTTCCGGTCCTCATCGTAGCCCAGGTGGGACACAGCAATAATCTTGTTGATGCCCTGCTGCTGCAGCATGGCTACTGTGCTTTTTGCCTTCACTTCCGGGTCTTGGAAGGTAACAACGCCGGGTGAAGAAATGTTGGCCGTGTCCACCGTGGTCAATCCGAAGATGCCCACCTGTTGGCCGCCGATTTCTTTAATGATGGCAGGGTACACCTTGCCGGACTCGCCCGGTTGGCCAATACTGCTCTGCACATAGCCCTTCAGAAGGTCATCCGCCGAAAAGTCCACATTGGCCGATACAAAGGGAAACTGTGCATTTTTGATAAAATTCGAAAGCGCCTTAGAGCCCTTGTCAAACTCATGGTTGCCGAAGGTCATGGCGTCATATTGCATCAGATTCATAAATTCCAGGTCGGCTTGCCCTTCGTATTCATTAAAATAGAGGGTTCCCGCGAACACATCCCCTGCGTCCAGAAGCAGCGGATTCGGGGAGGTGGCCTTGGCCTGCTTGGTGGCCGTCACCCGGCGCAGCACATTGTCCGGCGAACTGGAGGAGTCAATGTTGGCGTGGGTGTCGTTAGTGTGCAGGACAGTCAGCGGGAAATTGCCGTTGTCGGGGACGTTGGGGGTAATTTCGAATACGGCTACCGTACCCGATACCTCATTGCCCACCAGCAAAAGCGGCTTGCCTGTTGGGCTGTCTTCAGCGGCCACAAACTGCAAACCCTCGGGGCCGGAATCCCCCTTCACCTTGTCGCTAAAGTTCCGGGAATTCACATACCCGGCGAAGCTGGCTTGGGCAGGGTCGGTAACATTGTAAGCCATAACGCCGCCGATCCGTTCCAAACCGATGAAGGCATAGGTTTTGCCGTTGATCACACCAATCTCAGCGTCCTCGGGCTCCGGGCCTTTGTTGTCGCTGCGGTCATCCAGATTCACATTGTCGTTGGATGCGTTAAAATAAGCGGGCAGCCGTTGGGCAATAATGGTCTCCAATTGGGAGCCGCTGTCAAACACCGGTCCCGCCGCAATATTGGCAGCGTCCCATATGGAGAAGGAGCGGGCGCCGAAGGCGTACAGCCCTTCATAGTAGGTAGCTCCGGTTACGGTGTAGACGGAATTGGTGACGTTCAACCGGCCCAATTGTTTATTGTCGGTTAGAATGCTTTGCAGGTTCAGCTGCAGCTCATCCCACTCTGCATCTGTATAACCCTTGTACAAGCTGCGGTTCAGCTTAACCTGGGCGGCGATATCCTTAATGCGTTTTTCCTCCGCATAATCCCCATACTCTCTGGCATCGCCCTCATTGGCGGTAACCAGATAGGTTTTCCCATCCTTTTGGAACAAGGACATGCCGTCCGGCATGTACATACCCAGCACCGGCCATTTGGCAATGTGGATGGCATTGTCTTTGTCGGAAGCATCCAGGCCGTTCCCCGGCAGGGAGTGATCCTTTAGACCAAGCCCGGATACCTTCTCAATCGTGCGGGAATCCAGATTTAAAGTGGCAATGGCGTTATTTTCCTGCATGGATATATAGGCATAACTCCCGGAAGAGTCCACTGCGATATACTCCGGCTCCAAATCCTGTGCCCGCTCGGTGGAATTGGCCGGCGCTTTACCCTTGGGGAAGAGCCGGACATTGTCGTCGAACACATCGTCAGAAAGATTGAGGCTGATTTGTTCGGCAACAGCACTGCTTATTCCGTTGGAGAGATCAACTAAGGTAACGGAGCCCTCCGGGTCAAAGCTGTAATCGGAGTTGGGCTCGCCCTCATTGGCGCTGAGAATCTTTTGCCCATCCGGGGTAAAGGTCACCATATCCGGCAGGTAACCGGCGCCGAATTCCTTGATGAGACTGCCATTCTTATCCAAAAGAAGCAGCTTGCCTTTGAGGGTTCTGTCCACAGCAGGAACGGCCAGGGCCACATATTCCCCTGAGGGGGACACGGCTACACTGGTCATATCATGGGTGCTCCTCGTAATGCCCAAGCCCAAATCCTCGAGGTAAACCCTCTTTTCAGCGGTAAGAGAGTAGACTTCATCGGTGACTGTATTCCGGTTCTGCAGGCCGCCTAAATCCACAATATCCAATGAAATTTCTTTGCCGTTAATCACATAAGCCTTATGGGTTATCTTGTTGTAGGAAACAATTTCAGCCGCGGTGCTTCCTCCCGGTGCCGTATACCGCCCGATCAGCTTCATGGACAGCTCATCGGAGACTGTTTGTCCAGCGCCGCCTCCTCCAGATCCACCGATCACCGGAACCGGAACGTTGGGGATTTCCGCCGCCAGAGCGGGGACTGCCGCCCCTATCGCCATAACCGACGACAATACAACCGATACTGCGCGTTTTCTCCACATCTGCATGCTTTTTTGCTCCCTCCATTGCAATTGGATGCTATGAATCTTCCAGATCATCCCTAATTGTAACGAAGAAAGATTAACCAAACGTCAGCGCAATGTGGAGGTTTTGTAAAGACAAGAAAAACCGCTTCCTACGCATAAGCTGCGGATTAAGCGGCGGATTTGCCATGTGTTGTTTGCTGCGGATGTGTGCAGCATTATTAGAGCTTCAAAATTTGCAGATATAAACTCGTGTTTGTATTCCAGTTCTGTGCAAGGTAACGCCCCCACGCTCACGCATCAAAGACTTGTTTCTGTTCATAGAAGCTTCATAATCTTCGCCGCTGGTATACTGTATATGGTTTTTTAAGTAGGGAGACCCGGCGGCGCAAAAAGAAACCCACAATGCGAGGGTTCTTAGCATTGTGGGCCCTTGTGGGTAGATTATATTCTATTTCAATCTACTTGCTGTTCCTGCTTTGATATCAATGTTAAATTTCTCTTCAGGTATGGGTAACTCTTTTGTTGTACTGAGGATATAAAGAGTTTCATTATCCGTAGGCTCCAACTTCACCCAATGATGACCCTTACCAACCGCAAGGCCTTTGATTTTCTGTAATTGAATGTCTGTTGGGATATATGTTTCCTCCCCTGTGCTAACATCTCGAAGATATAGTCGTGCGTGACTGTTTCTTTGAAACAAATTGATTAAGTCAATCCGGTATTCATATTTTTCATCTGCCGATGTTTTTAATGTACCACTTATTATTTTTTCCTTAGCCCAACCATGAGTGTTAACACTTTGAATCAATGCAGCTGATAATAGAACAGATATTATCAACGCAAAAGTTATTAAGGTATATTGTCCTCCACTAGTGGGATTCCACCCTTTGATAAGGAGTGTAGTAAATAATCCAACAAAAAGGAAGACTGGAACAGCCGCACCCCAAAAGTATGTGGTTCCAAGAATATCCATACCCCGTTGAAAATATGCTGTAGAACCTAAGAGAAACCAAACAAATGATGAAAAACTAAATATTATTACTACTGCAAGTAGAATCCGTAGCCATATTTGCATACTTCCCCCCCCTAAGGTTTTGATAATGTCAATCCAACTTTAGTATGGGCTCAATATACTTTTTCCAAATATCTTTATTGCTGTGCATATTTGAATGAGCATCTATTTTGGTTCCTGTTTCTGCATCCTTGGCACGGATGTTATCAGCATTCTTAAATTTACGAGTAGTAGAGCCGTAATACATCCTCCATACTTTCCACGAGTTCCATCCAAAGTCATATCCGCCCATATCCATTTGTACAATATCCCTTTCGTTATACAACTGAATATGTTGTCCAACTTCTGTTTCGAGTTGATATTCCCTCACTGGGGTTGCAACTGTAATTAAGGTTTCTACCTCCATCCCTTTTTCCTGCAACAAATTCGCCAACAATATTGCTATGTTTCCTCCGTGACTATGGCCAACCAATCTAATAGGTTCATCAGGATTTTCTTTATGCCATTCGTACACTGTATTTACAAATTCCTCAGCCGCATCTGTACGAGCACTTTTAAGATTTTCTCCACCCCACCCTAGCGGTTCACTCGTTTCACCAAATAAATTTTCCACATACTCCACAAAATCTGATTTCCATGTTGTCGAATTTGAATTAGTCCCATGAATTAGCCAAACTTTATGCCCACTAGGATCAGTATACTTCAACGGATTATTATACACATAAGTATACAAATTCAAACTCAGCGGATTTCCAGTATCCCCCTCATACGTATCCTCGCTAATGAACCGTCCCAGCTCCGGCTGGTAGTAGCGGGCGCGGGCGTAGGTGAGGCCGCTGGAGTGATCGTAGCCCAAGCCTGTGTAGCCGTATAGGTTGTCCGGACCCGGCCAGTTCGTGTCGAATTTCTCTGCTGCCTGCGGTACGCCAAATTCGTCGTACTGGTAGCGGGCGGCGATTTCTCTCGCTGCCCCTGTCAGCGCCAGCAGACTACCCAATGCATCCTGCAGCGGATAAAGAGTTTTCTCCGCTCCTGCATTAGCACCGCTTGCACCTGCAGCAGGCTCCCAGCTGTTATCGGGGTCATTGGCCGGCAGATAGCTCATGGACAGCTGCTCTCCGCCTAAGCCGTATACATAGCTTTCCTTCCATTTCGCCGCATCAGCTCCCGTTACCTGCAGTACCTGCGGCAGCGGATCACTGACATCCAGGGTGTAATGGAACTCCTGCACCGCTTTTTTGTATTGGGTCTCCCATCCGGTGCGGCTGCCTGAAGGATGGCCCGTCGGGTAAGCATCAGCCGCCGTTCCGTCCGCTACATTCACGCCCATGTAAATCCTATTGCCGTCTCCGTCATAACGGTAATCCGTCCGGTCACCTGCGGCATCAGTCAACCTTTTCAGCCGGTTGGAGGAGGTCCAGCTGTATTGATCCAGCACTTGATCAGCCGCCACCCCAAAGGGGTTCGTCACACTCAAGCCGGTTCCCTTCAAACCGTACACACTGCCGGTGACCTGCGCTCCTGCTCCGTAGACCTCTCCGGTTACGGGCAGCCCCGCTCCCTGTACAGCATTTGCTGCGAATCCTTGCCCGGCAAGAGCCTTCCTGGAAACGGCCTGGCTATCCACACCAGTGACAGAAAGCAGATTGCCGCGCAGGTCATAGGCATAATCCTTATAGTCCGTTCCCCGCTCCCAGCGGGTCAACCGGTTGGCCGCATTGTACGCATAGCTCTCTGCTGTAACCTCTGTTCCCTCTGTCACTGTCCGGCTTATCCGGTTGCCTGAGGCATCATAAGCATAAGCCACATTAGAACCGTTCAGCGTCTCCGCCCGCTCCAGCTGCTGCAGGGCGTTATACGTGTACTCCGTGATGATGGTACGGGATTCCCCAATAGGGGCATCCTCATCACTTCCGTTTTTCGTCCGGGTTACCTTCGTCCGGTTGCCTGCAGGATCGTATTCATAAGCCAACTGCTCCAGCAGCACACCCTGGCTGCCGGTATAGCCGATGCTTGTTGTCTGTCCTGCCCCATCGTATGCATACCAGCCGACCGTTCCGTCCGGGGTAGTCCTGGAGATAACAGCCCCCCTTTTATCATAGGTGTACAGAGTGCTCCGGCGGGCTTCTCCTGCTGTCTCCTCTACCTTAATTAACTGGTCCTTATTGTCATACGAATATTGAACCGCCCGCAGATCAGGGTAGAGAATCCGCGCCTTTTGACCATTAGGCGTCCATTCATAGCGGATTTCACTGCCCCCGGCCTCCACCTTGGTCAGGCGGTTTAAGGCATCGTACGTGTACAGCGTTGTACCTGACCCATCCGTCATAGAGGTGCGCAATCCCGCTCCATCAAAGGTATAGGCTGCAGCTTCCCCATCCGACTCCGTTCTGGCTGTCAGCCGGTTCAGCAGATCATACCGGAATTCAGTCAACGTTCCGTCTGCCGCTGTTTGGGTGAGCAAATTGCCGTTGGCGTCATAGCTCCAGGACAGCTGCTCTCCCAGGGGATTTGTCCGTTTCTCCACCAGATTGCGTCTGTTGTATCCATACCGGGTCACATTGCCCCCGGCATCCTGTTTTTCCTCCAGATTACCCAAGGGATCATAGGTGTAAGCCGTACGGCCGTTTCCGGCATCCAACACCTCGGTTAGCCGGCCTAAGCTGTCATAGGTATAGGTAGTTTTAAAGTTCAAGGCATCCGTCACCTGCCGGATGCGGCCAACTGCATCATAAGCGAAGCCTGTCCGGCTGCCATTGGGATCGGTGATTGCCGTAAGCTTGTCCAATGCATCATATTCATAGCCCCAGCGATTGTCTTCCTCATCCTGGTAAACAGCCACCCGGCCCCGATCGTCCCGCTCCATTAGAGTCGCCCCATGGTTGGGATCCTCCGAACCAATGACCTGTCCACGCTTGTCATAGCGGGTAATCCACTCCGCCCCGCCGGGCGTAATGATCTTCACCTGTCTGCCCGCCTTGTCATATTCAAACGCCGTGGTTTGGTTCAACGGATCAAGCTTAGCCGTCAAAAGCCCGGCGGCATTATATACATAGCGGGTATGCCGGTTCAACGCATCGGTTTCCAGCACCTTCAAACCCCGGCTGTCATATTCATAGGATACTGTCCCTCCTGCAGCATCCTGCACCCGCACAAGCAAATTGCGCTCGTCATAGGTGTAAAAGGTTTCTCCTCCAAGGGCATCCGTTTTTTGGATCAGCTGCCCGAGACGGTCATAAACATAACGGGTGGTGTAGCCATCCGGATCAGTGACGGCCTCCATCTGGTTCCGGTTGTTGTACCGATAAGCAGTGACACCTCCGCGGGCATCCGTCCTCGAAACAAGCCGGCCCAACCGGTCATACCGCTCTACAGCCGCACTGCCCTCGCTATCGGTGACTGTGCGGGTCTGCACCACCTCGGCTCCGGGATCATCCCGGTATGCAATACCTGTTGCAGCTCCAGCTGCATCGGTGGAGGAAATCAGTCTGCCCTGTTTATCATACTCCCGCAGAGTGCTGTTTCCCGCCGCATTGCTGCTTTCTACCGTCCGGTCGCGTCCGTCGTAGCGGTAAGAGCGGATCAAACCCAAACTGTCCCGGACAGATTCCAGCCGGTTTAGAGCATCCCGCTGATAAACCGTCTCCACACGGAGCGCATCTGTCACTGAAAGGAGCTGGCCGGAAATCGGGTCGGCGGTAAAACCATCCGCTTCACCCTCCGGGTTCACACTGCGGACTAAAACGCCACGGCCATCATAATCGTAGGTAGAAGTATTGCCTACCGCGTCTGTGGACTTAACCAGGTTTCCGTTACCGTCATAAACCAGCACCTGCTCCGCACCGGAGGGGTCCTGAAGCCGGACGGGTTTGCCCTGGGTGCCTGTTATGCGGGTAGCCGTGTAGCCCAGGGCATCCGTGCTCTGCTGGAGCTGCCCTTCATGATCATACACATAACGGGCTTCATGCCCCTCCGCATCCACCAAGCGGACTGGGAAATCATTACCTTCATATGCATAGCTCCAGGAGGAGCCTGCTGCATCGCGCAATGCCGTCAGATTGTACCGGTAGTCGTACTCGTACTCCCGGGCTTGCTCCAACGCATCCGTGAGTGTGGTTATGGTTCTCTGCTCCGTTACGGAGACATCATCCGTTGCGCTTACGCCGGCAGCAGCAACCGAAGCTACCGCCCGGCTGCTGACTGCGGTGGTGTCTATCTTCATCACCGCAGCGGAACCAGCGGTTTTGTATTTCAGCAGCGTATGCCCGTTCCCTACCCCTGTTTTCACCAGCGGACGCTGATTGGGTGTAAAGCTGCCCCCTACTGCAAACAGCCCTCCGGCGGATACAGCAAAATGATTGTTGACGCTGACTTGGTCGCGTACAAACAAATCCCCGTCCTCAATGGTCAGCTGCGCCGTTAGATTATTGGAAACAATCTCGCCGACAGCCAGCTCCTCTCCCACCGTCATGTCTACCCGGGTATTGATGTTCAAATTGCCGTCCACCAAAATCCGGCCGGCCGACACATCCAGCAGCCCGTTGTTGTAGGTGAGGGTACCGGCATACAACTGGCCGTCAATGGCCAAGGACGAATCATTATTGAGGTGCACAGGGCCGGTGACCCACAGGTTGCCCGGCGTGCTCTTGCCGTTCTTGGAAACACTGTGTGCAGCCACCGACAGCTTGGTATTGGCATTCAGGCTGCCTTTGATGATGAGGGTACCGTAAATTTCAATTTGCAGCGGCTGATTGGTATTCATGCCGTCTACAATCAGCACCACAGGCTGGCTGGGGCTGCCGAAAACAGCTCCTTCCTCCAAGTTCAGCCCTCCGGCTTTTACTACCGTGGTGCCCTGGGAAGAAGCGGAGGCAACAGCCTGCCGGATGGAGGACAAACTGCTGCCGCCGGAGACGGCCTGTGCTTCGTATTCACTGATACGCTGCTCAATGGCGCTTTTTTGCTTGCTTATATAGGGGGCAATAACCTCCCGCAAACCCTCCACCTGCACGTATGGAGGAGCATTGCGTTCATTACCCATAACCCCCGACAACAGCACCTTGTCCGACTCGGGAATATCCCGGCGGTTGGCCGGATCAATGGACGTATCTCCCGTCGGACCTTCACCGCCACCGTCATCCCCCAACAGCTTCCGGTAAGAGGCGCGGGTAACGGCACCCCACTCATCCGTATAGGCCGTTACCCGCCCATCCTCATCGTATTCAATCGTCACACTCTGCACGGTTTCCGGCTTGTCCACCCGGCTGACCCGGCCATTATCGTCGTAACCAAAGCCATACAGGGCACCGTCGGCCAGCTCTACTGACGTCAACTCCCCGGCGGAATCATAACGGTAGCCGGCAGCTCTTCCCGTCTGATCCTGGACGGAGACCAGGCGGTCCCCTTCATAAACCAGCTTCAGTTCTGCCCCGCCGGAGGTCACCCGGCTCAGCAGCCTCCCATTATATGTAAAAGAAATCGCGTTCCCATTGGCATCGGCAAACTGCACCGGAAGACCCTCTCCGCTAAACAAGTAGTGGCTGCCACTGGGAAAGTCCAGCCGGAACCCCTCCGCGCTGGCGACGGAGACAGAAGTCCGGGCACCGGCAGCGGACGCGCGGGAAAGCTCCAGCGTCATGCCTCTGGGAGCTATGTATCCGCCATCCGACAGGGGAATATATTCGTGCACGGACCCATCCGGCATGGACAAAAGCAACCGGCCGTCATCCTTTTTCTCCAGCCGCCAATCGAAGGAATGGCGCCACCCTGTTCCCATAGCTCCTTCATAGCCGTCCCGGCTGTCGTAGGAGAGATCCATGGACAAGGAGGGAAGACCGGCCAGCTTAAACTGGTTCAGGCGGAAAACAAAGCTGCCCGTTGCCGGATCTACCGGTCCTCCACTGCCGCTGGGCCGCAGTCCCAACCGGCGCTCCGCTACCGCTTCCGCTGTGAAGAATGATCCATCTGCCGGATTCAAGCTCCCGGAAACCAGAGGCTCCTTCACCAGCAGGGAGGTGCCTGCGGGAATAGCCGAATCCGTCGCCCCGGAAGCGGCAATGCCGGTGAAGCCGTTATCGGCAGCCAGCTGCACCGCTTGTTTGGCCAACGTCTCCGCCGTATCCGACTTGTAATAATAAGCAGCGGCCTGCTCCCATGTGATGGAGCCGGAAGCGGGAACAACATAACGCAGCCCGCGGAGCATCTCGGAATAAGCGGACTTCTGCCCGTTCTTGGAAGCGTAGGCAGTAATCCGTGCGATCCGCGCGTCAGCCAGCTCAAGGGGAACGCTCCACTGTCCTGTGGCGGATACGGCCACCTCCGCAGCAGCTGTGCTTTCCTCTCCATCCTCATTCCAAATCTGGACTGTCACCGCAGCCCCCGACTCGGCAATTCCCCGCACAACAGCCCCACCGGAGGCGCTGCGCTCCAGCTTCAGGCTTTTGGGAGGTGCAGGCTGCTCGGTCCGCTGCACATCCACAGAGGCCATATAGCCATAGAAGGTTCCGCCATTCTGGAAGCCCTGGGGACTGACACAAAGCAGATAACGCCCGTCCGCCACCGGCTGGCCGCCGATGGTTCCGTCCCATACATATTCATTTTCTTTGATGTTGCCATTCCCGTCGTATACGTCATAGTCCTGAACGGTCAGCGTATCCTTCAGGATAGGAAACCCGCCTTCAGGGTTCACCTGGCAGGTGCTGATCACCGTTTCGTGACTGGTATCCCCCGCTTCCGCATCATTGAAGGAAAACAGCACTCTGGCTGTTTCCCCCTTGACCGGATTAATCCGGTTGGGTTCAATCCGCATACTGGTGTCTGCGTATGCGGTGGTTGTCTGGCCTGCCGGACCCGGCATAAACGGTATGCCAGTGATGGCTAATACCAGCGTCAACAGCAGCAGAATAGCGGATTGAGCCGATTTTTTAGCGCTGTAGTGCCTTTTGCGCCCCTTGCGTATATTCACATCCATGTTCTGTTCCTCCCCACATATGAATCCGGTGTTAGTGCCGTTCCTGCAGCAGCCGGTACAGCACTGCCGCCGCTTCCGCTCGGGTCGTTTGGGCACCGGGATGCAAACGTCCGCCGTCCCCTTCCACCCAGCCCTTCTGTACCGCTAATGCTGCATACGGCACAGACCATGAAGCCAGTTCTCCTCTATCCGCATAGGAGGACAGCAGGCTGGCCGCATTAGCTTCCAGCAAACCCTCCGCCTCCTGCCGGGCATCCGCCGCCCTGACCAGAAGCGCCATCATTTCCGAACGGGTCAGCGGCCGGTCCGGCTCAAAACGCCCATCTCCCACACCGTCTGCCAAACCGGCGGCGGCAGCCTTCTCTATCCAAGCTTTGGCCCAATGCTCCTTACCCACATCGCTGAATATTACAGGGGAGGCAGAGCCCGACACCGCTCCGGCTTCGGAGGAAATGCCAGCCTCCAGAAGCAGCTTCACAAACTGCGCCCGGGTCAGCGGCTCCTCAGGCTTAAACAGCCCTTCCTCCATACCGTCGGCAATGGAGCGCATGGCGAGCCACTCAACTGCGTTTTTTCCCCAATGGCTAGCCATATCCCGGAAGGGAGTTCCGTTACGGAGAACAGCGTAATAACCGGCTCCGGTAACCGTTGTCTCAAAACGCCTGCCGCTTGTCAGGCCTCCTGCAGAGTAAACCCATTTGTCCGTCTGCCCGTCATAGCGGTATACCGCCGTTTTATCCCAATCCGCTGCCGTCAGCCCCGTTGATTCCACTGCAAAGGAAAGCACAGCCGCAACCGCGAAGCTCTCCGCAGATTTCACTTCCCACGGGCCAGCCAGCTTGGTTCTTCCCAAGGCCGCCAAGGCTTGAAGATGTCCGCCGGAGTCTCCGGCCCATGCTAATCCCACCAGGGTGTCACCGGCCAATGCACCCGGAGGCACCGTCAATTCCGCCCTGCCATCTCCGGCAGAGAGCTTGCCCCCTTTGAAGCCAATCACCCTCTCGGCCGCATCAGCGCTGCCAGTGCCACTTGCCGCTCCTCCTGCAGAACTGCTGCCTCCGCTTCCTCCCGTGCCGCCTCCCGATTCCTGTTTCGGCGCTACCTCCTGCTTCACAAGCTGACCATCAGCCAGAGCCAGCAGCAGATGATCTCCGGCAAGCCCCAGAACACGCTCGCCGCCTGTCGCCTCCGCTACTGTGTAGACTGCAGCCGTTTCCAGATTAATGCCCTTGACCAGCGGCTGCCCTCCCGTGTTTTCCAGCCAAATCCCCCGCTCATTCCCCAATTGAAGAAGCGGGTATTCTACCGTTTTCAGGGAATACGCCGTCAGATCCTTCGGGATGGCATTGGAATCCGCCGCATCCAGCAGCACCATCTTGCTTTCCCCCTGGGCATTCCCTTCCTTCCACAGCACATACCGCCCGTTATAATCGAATAGGCTTACATACTGGCCGCCTCCCGGCACAACCAGCTCGGTCCGTTCGTTCGTGAACAGATCAATTTTGCTAAGGCCACCGTCGCGTTCGTTTTTGAACACAACCTGGCCGTTCTTGACTATCGGATAACGTCCTTGTCCAAGCGAACGCCAACGCCCCTGATCCAAATCATAGTGATGAATCACCCCGAAGCCGGCCAAATCGAACCACACCACCTGACCGCCGTCCATTGAAGGATTGGCATAAGCCCCTGGATCAGGATTTAGCACCCTGCGCTCCCCCGCTTCCACATCGAAGGCGATAATATCCCAGTTGGCTGAAGCCTGGGCCTGGGTGTTCTTATCCGCCCAGATAATCCAGCGGCCATTGGTAACAGGAGCCTGCTTGCGGCTCATTCCCCCCGCCACAACCCGCTCCTCCCCGGTGATTAAATTACGGGTTACGATTTTTGTCTCGCCTCCAGCTTGGGCTTGCACCCATACGGCGCGGTTCTCCGCAATTGCCACATCTGTCCCCGTTATGGCCCCGCCGGCGACTGCCTCCGCGGCCAACGATTTCTGATGCTGCCCGCTCCACATAGCCGCCAGTACCAGCCAAACCGCGCATGCCAGTACCCAACGGAAAGCTTCTTGTCTGATTCCCTTCATCCTGGTTTCCTCTCTCCCAACCATAATTTTTCTTTAAAAAACAGCGCAAAAAACCCGGCCCTCTCCAAAGAAGGCCAGGCTTAACAGCCTCAATGCAAGCCGGAACGGCCTGTCTTGCGAGCGGCAACCTGGCAATCCTGGCTTCGGTGGAAGCTGTAGACCCATGGCTTTGCGTCATTCCCTTTCGGAAATTTTGCCTTTATCGTAAAATCAAATAAAATTCTACAAATTTTCAGCTATTATAGCATTTAAATCCAACAATTTACTACAATTTCCCTCGATATTTAGAAAATTATGTCTATAATCCTAGGGATTCCTCTATGAATCTGTATCCTTTTTCCTATGAAAACAAAAAAATCCCTCTTCCTCCTGTATCAAGGAGAAAGAGGGCGTGATCCTCCGTCCGGCTATCCCTTCCGCTTCACCCCCCGGCAATAGGCGGCAAAAGCGCAACAAGGCTGCCTGCTTCCACTGTGCTGGTTTTCCGTGCCGAAGCGCCGTTGACTGCCACCAGCACTCCGTCAAACCGGGCCTCGGGGTATTGGGAGGAGAGCTCCTCCAGCAGCTTTTCCACGGTTAGCGGCGCCCCCTTTATTTCGGTCTCCGTACATTTGGTGTGGTTGGCCAAGCTTGCGTAAAACCGGATTTTAATCATTGCGCCTCATCCTTTCCTTGTTGAACGTTCTGTCCGACGTCTTTTGCGCGCAATCGGATATGCATCATCAGACTATGATATGGCATGTTTACTTACATATACATTCCGTAATACATCCATTATAGTGAGTTGAGGAAATATAACAAGATGCTTTTTGTTATATTTTTTTGAGAAAATGGCTCGAAAACGAACGAAAACAATAATTTCATGGCGAAAGGTGATGTTTATGTTATGAAATATTACATATCCTAATATTTCATTCTGCTAACGAAAGCTCTAACGGACAGGATAGCCCCTATTTGCCTAATTTGGCGCCAGGTTGAGATCTAACGGACACAGGTGACTCTATTGGGCTGAAAAGAAACCTCCTCCGCCCTTCTTCTCACAAATAGCGTCCCTCCGGTCCGTTCATTTGCTAAAACCCCCGTTTTTGGCTAAATAACGCCTCTCAGGCCCGTTAGCCGCGGGCGGGGGAGTCGAGTGTGAGCAGCGGAGTATAGGGCAGAGGGCGAGCGGCCAATGGCAGACGGCAGGTATGGGCGGCGAGAAGACGGGCGGCAGATGGCAGACGGCGGGAGTCATACACTTTCTATTACGCAAAAAAAAGACCCGGGAACCAAACGGTCCCGGATCTCTCCTATATGATTCGCCTTCCTACGCCTTTTGCGGCTCAAGAACAACCTGCTCCGCTGGAGCGGAGGGGCCTTTTTTATGCTTGCGGATGAAGAAGGCAACGGGAATGGCCGCGGCGGCAATACATGTGGCGATCAGATATACGTCGTCCACACCCATAGTGACGGCGGACATCTGAATTTGCACCTTATCCCGCAAGCCCCCTGCTGCCAGCTCTTGGGCATGGGTAGCCGAACGGCTGCTCATAATGGCGGTAAATATCGCAATAGCAAAGGAGCCGAATGCGCTCCGTGTCCAGTTATTGATGGACGAGGCATGACCGGAAAGCTCCTTCGGAATCTGCTCCATGCCATAGTTGCTGGCCGGCATCATCGTAAGGCCAATCCCCAAACTGCGGACAACCATGCACCACAGCAGATAGCTGTGAGGCGTATTAACGGACAGCCAGCTTAACGGAAGCGAACCCAGCGCCACCATGGACAGCCCGATAATCGTGAGGACCCGCGGCCCTACCTTGCCGTACAGCTTGCCGACGAAAGGCATGGAGATGGCCATAGCCAAGGAGGAAGGAAGCAGGATCAGCCCGGCGTCCATGGGCGAAACCCCCTGGATGTTCTGCAGGAATACGGGAGTCATCATCATGCCGGAATAGAGGCTGATGTTGAGAATACAGGTAATCACCAGCGCCATCGTATAACGTCCGCTGCGGAATACCCGGAGATTCAGCAGCGGAGACTTGGCAGTCAGCTCCCTCCACAGGAACAGCCCCAGTATGGCGAAGCCTCCGATCAATAGCGACAGCGTACCGGCAGAGGTCCAGCCCCATGCCCGGCCCTGGGACAGCGCGATCAGGATGGAAGCGGAGCTGGCGATAACCGTAATAAAGCCGATGCCGTCAAAGGATTGGGGAACCTTCATCCGGTAATAAGGCATAAACAGCTGCACCATAATAATGGCAATGATTCCGATGGGCAGGTTCATCCAGAAGATCCAGTGCCAGGACACATGCTCCAGAATCCAGCCGGAGAGAGTCGGGCCGATTGCAGGGGCCAGCATAGCGGAGGCCGACCAGATGCCGATGGCCACTGCCTGCTTTTCCCGGGGGATAACCTGATAAATCACCGCCATGGCGGAAGGCACGATAACACCGCAGAATACCCCTTGCAGTGTCCGGAAAGCAATCAGGGTCGCGACAGTGTTGGACAACGCGCAGAATACGGAAGCCAAAGTAAACCCCGCCAAGCTGAATACGTACAACCGCTTATAGCTGAACCGTTCGCCGAAATAGCCGGTTACCGGAGCAATGGTGCCCATAGCCAGCATAAAGCCGGTCATAACCCACTGGATGGTGTTCAGGTCAGTGTTGAAGTCCCGCTGCAAAACGGGAAGCGCAATATTAATGGTGCTGGAAGCCAACGTGGAGAAGAAGCTTCCGAAGAACAGGGCGATCATAATCGGCCAAAATGCTTCGCTGTGGGCAGCGGCCTGATCTGTTCCGGGAGCTCCTTTGCCAAGGGCTTGTTTTTTTGAGGACATACGGTTTTACCTCTCCTTGTCTTTATGTCTGTTTTTACATATAATGAATGAAGACTATGTTACACCTGCCCGATCGATATGTCAAACAAAACATATAGGGAGGAATCCATGAATAAGCTGTCCTACGGCCTCCTCAGCCTTATTGCTGTGGAGCCTTGTACGGGATACGATCTCACCCAGCGGATTCAGCTGTTTTGGAACGCCAACCACAGCCAGATTTATCCGCTGCTGGCCCAACTGGAGGAAAAGGGTCTTGTCCGCTTCACCCTGGTCCCCCAAACCGATAAGCCGGACAAAAAAGTGTATACCATCACTCCGGAAGGGAAGGATGCCGTACAGCAGTGGATTACCGAACCTACGGATAACCCGGTGGTACGGGATGAATTTGCGTTGAAAATCTTCAGCCTGTTCCTCGTGGATAAACCAGCGGTCCGCGGTCTGCTGGAGGAAAAAATGCGGCTCCTCGACGATAGGCTTGCCAGGCTGCATAAGCGGCTTCAGCAGTTGGCGGAGCGCCGGGAACCGGGTGCTGAGCTTTATGACCTGACCTCCCCCATGTTCGGAGCGCAAATTCTTATTGAGAAATCCATTGCTACCAAACACGCGGAGCGGGAATGGTGCCTGAGCATTCTGCAGAGGCTGGAGGAGCAGGGAAAAGAATCGTTGTAGTCATTCACCAGCACTCCTCTTTAAAGACAAAACAAGACCCATCGGGAACACATACCCGGCGGGTCTTTTTTATTGCGCTACAGATTCTGCAAAAACATGGAGGCTTGGAAATAACGCTTGGCCAAGCTTTGAAAATATGCCGTCTGCACGGACAGCATGGCGATAACCATACAGTTGCGGACTGCCTCCCGCTCCGGCGGGGAGAGCTCCGGCAGAGACGCCGCGAAGTCGTCGGCTTTCTTTTTGACCAGAGCCTCCATCAGGTGATCATGCTTGAAGTCCCGTCCCGCTGATCCCGGGAGGTCCAGCACCTGGTCATTGTTGGGGTCTAGCTCCTCGAACAAGCCCGAATACGCGGCATAGAAATCCACCGGGTGGATCAGATCGTCGGCATCGCTGTCACAATGGCGGAAGACCCGCAGCAGCAGCCGCCGGATGGATTCCAGATCCAACGCAGCCCGCAGGTCCTCAATAATGAAGAGAATCGCGGCTTGCTGGAAGGAGTATTTTTTGCCCAGGCGGGGTGACCCGATGATTTCCTTCAGGTCCCGTTTCACCCAGTTCTGCACAGCAGTGACGGCAAAATGGTTGTATTCGATCTGCCCCCCTAGGGCCACAATATCACTAAGCGACAGCCCCGCCTCCTGGGCCGGGTTAATCTCCATTACCTTGGCCAGAATCGGCGAGATGGACGCGCCCACATATGCATCAAAGGAGCGGCTCTCGCCCGGCTGCTCCCGCCGCGACTTGAGCCATACCTCCCGGAGGATGGCTTTGGGGGATTTTCCGGGCTGCCCGGTGAGGCTGATAAGCAGCTGGGACATGTCTTTGCGGGTTAATTGAAAGGTTTCCATCAGAATCCCCTCCATTTCCATTTCAAGTTCATATGAACTCATATTACGACGGAGTCCGTGAATTGTAAAGAACGGGGGTGAGGCTTTGCCAGGTCTGCCCTGACCTGCCCTAACCGGGGCTATTCTGCCCTATTTGGGTCGTTCCGGGGGATTTCGGACATTGAGCCTCTGTTACATTTCCTGATAATATAGGTTCATAAGAACTTATAATGTGTAAGTTCATGATATAAATTCATTTTATATCAAATCCATCAGATGGGAGTTTGTCCATGATCGTCGTGAATCTTCTAGCAGTCGCATTCCTGATTCTCGCCACAGCCTTCTTTGTGGGAACGGAATTCGCCGTAATCCGGCTGCGCGCCAGCCGGGTTGACCAATTGGTGATGGAGGGCAAGAAGAACGCCCTGGCCGTTAAGCAAATCACCTCCAACTTGGATGGTTATCTTTCCGCCTGCCAATTGGGTATTACCATCACCGCCCTGATCCTTGGTTGGTTGGGCGAGCCTACCGTAGAAAAAATTCTTCATCCCGTATTTGAGCGTTATGATTTCCTCCATGACATAAGCGGAATACTTTCCATCGTCATCGCCTTTGTTTTCATTACCTTCTTGCATGTCGTATTGGGAGAACTGGCCCCTAAGACACTGGCCATTCACAAAGCGGAGGCCATCAGCTTCCTGGTAGCGAAGCCCATTATTTTCTTCTATAAAGCCATGTACCCGTTTATCTGGGCCTTGAACGGCTCTGCCAACTGGATTGTGCGTCTTTTCGGCATGAAGCCTGCCAAGGAGCATGAAGAAGCCCACTCGGAGGAAGAACTGCGCCTGATCCTGGCGGAGAGTTACGAAAGCGGCAAGATCAACCAGGCCGAATACGGTTATGTAACCCGCATTTTCAACTTTGACGAGCTGCTTGCCCGTGAAATTATGGTGCCGCGGACAGACATGGTTTGTGTGGATCTGGACGTAGAGCGCAAATTCAATCTGCGGGTGATGAAAAAAGAGCAGTACACCCGTATCCCCGTTATGGCCGGGGACAAGGACCATATTCTTGGTTTTATCAATACCAAGCAATTATTTATGCAGCTGAACGATGATCCCAACCTGGATATCTCAACCCTGGTCCAGCCGGTGCTTTCCGTCTCGGAATCCATTCCGATCAAGAGCCTGCTCCAGCGGATGCAGCAGCAGCAGATCCACATGGCCATCCTGGTAGACGAATACGGCGGAACCTCCGGTCTGATTACCATTGAAGATATTCTCGAGGAGATTGTCGGGGAAATCCGGGATGAATTCGACGCCGAGGAAAAGGCAGACATCACCCGCATCGGTGAGCAGCATTATGTGGTGGACGGCAAGCTGACCCTGGACCGGGTGAACGACCTGCTGAACATCCATCTGGAAAGCGATGAGCTGGATACCATCGGCGGCTGGCTGTACACCAACCAGCCCACCATCAAAAAAGGCGGCGAATGGATGTTTAACGGGATTAAATTTACCGTCCGCGAAATGGACCGCCACCGCATCCGCCGCGTGGAGATTCTCAAAGTTCATTAATGATTGGGACAGCAAAACAAACAGCCTCAGGCATTTAGCCTGAGGCTGTTTTTTATGCACCGTCAGCCAAAATAGCTGACCAGCGGCACCAATAGAGCAGCCACTACAACAGAAGGCAGCAGATTGGCCACATTGATTTTCTTAATTTCCAGTATGTTCAAACCGATGCCGATGATCAGAATGCCGCCCACAGAGGTTACCTCCGCGGTAATGGCGTCCAGCATCCCCGGGCTGATAAACGACGTAATCAGCGTGGCCGACAGAGCGATAGCCCCTTGGTACACAAGAACCGGAAGCGAGGAGAACAGCACCCCCACCCCCAGGGTGGAGGCAAAAATAATCGCCGAAAATCCGTCCAGCATGGATTTGGTGTACAGCATGTCATGATTCAGACGGACACCGCTGTCGATAGATCCGAGAATAGCCATGGCTCCCACGCAGTAAATCAGCGTCGTGGTTACGAATCCCACCGCCACCTTCCCCTTGGCCCGGCTTCCTACCAAACGCTCCAGCTGGCCACCCAGCTTTTCCAGCCCCCGCTCCACCTGCAGCAGCTCGCCCAGCACACCTCCGATCACCAGACTTCCGATAACGATCAGCAAATTGCTGGTTTTAAACGCCATCATCAGCCCCTGCACGGAAACCGCCAGACCCAGCCCCTGCATAACCGTAGACTTGATGCCTTGGGACAGCCTCGGCAGCGCCAGCCCCAGAATGCCTCCCAGAATAATTGCAAACGTGTTAACCAATGTCCCCCACAGTACCATAACCGCTCTCCGACCCTCTCCCGCTTCCGACTGCGCCTGTAATGTTCAACTGTATAATGCATTCATTATAACCGGGCGGTCAAGCCCTGGGAACCTACACAATAACTTAACCTGGCGCATATCCCGGCTTTACGAAGCCTTGCTACGATAAATTCCAGTAAAGCTGCATTTCCACCCCCGCGCGAAAGGTGTGAGATGAATGACAGAACAGACGAATGCCGCCTTGAGCCTCCGGCGTCTTACAGCAGGCCCGGCCCGGACGGACGGTGATGTGGAAGGAGCACTGCGCCTGCGTTACCAGGTGTTTGCCGAGGAAGAAAAGAACCTGCGTCTGTATAATCCGGAAGGTTTGGAAACGGATCGGTATGACAAATATTGCGATCATCTGGTGGTGAAGGATGAGGATTCCGGACAGGTGGTAGGCACCTACCGGCTGCTGCCCGGTCCAAGGGCGGCTCTGCATGGGGGATTTTATTCGGAGAGCGAGTTCGATCTGGCAGACTACCGCCCTTGGATGCGTGAAACCCTTGAGCTGGGACGCAGCTGCGTCCACCCGGATTACCGCAGCGGCAGAGCCATCCGCCTGCTGTGGGAGGAGATTCTTCGCTATGCCGACAATGGTGGTTTTTCCCGTCTGGTGGGATGCGCCAGTGTCCATTCCCGTACCCGTGACGAAATGCTGGAGACCTACTCCCTGCTGCATAAAAGAGGCGTTATAACTGACCGGTACGGCATCAGGCCGCTGGATACACATACCATTCCAGGTTTATCTCCGGTGGAATTAACGGCTTCTGAGGAGGAGCTGTTCCGGCGGCTGCCTCCTCTGGTTAAGGGCTACCAATGGCTGGGTGCGGAAATCGGGGGCGCCCCTGCCTACGATGCCCTGTTCGACACCGTGGACTACTTTGTCATTCTGGAGAAGGCCCGCATCTCCCGCCGTTACCTCCGCCTGCTCCAAGGAGGCGTTTAGCCATGTACCAAACCATCGCCCTGCTGACCCGGCTGCAGCAGGCGCAGGGTCCGGGACCCGTGCTGCTCCGCAGGGCACTGGGCAAACCGGCGCCGCTGCTGCTGCCAGGGGCCGCGTTGGCTCTGCAGGCCCTTCTGCGCGGGCAAACCGCAATGATCCGCCGCAATATGGCGGAGCTGCTGCCCGCAGAAGGGCGCACCGCTGCGGAGCAGCAGGCTTACGTCAGCACCTGTGTAAGCGGATTTTACCGGCATGCCGCCCGAACCCTGTACGAATTGCTGGCGGCGGAAACACTGCTGCCCTCCGGCCGGGCGGACGTCCGCCTGGAAGGCGAACGCCATCTGGCTGGAGCCTTGAAACAGGGCAAGGGGGCTATTCTGTACGCGCCCCATACCGGAAACTTCTTTTACGGCTATTGGCGCCTGTCCAGATTCTATCCCTGCTTGACCGTCGCCACCGCCTCTGACCCGGAGCTGGCCCCCTTGTACCGGAGCTTCCAACGGTTGGGCTGTCCGGGACTGGATTATGACGAAACCCCGCCCCTGCAGCTGGTCCGGAGGCTCAGGCGCCATTTGGAGGGCGGAGGAGTTCTATTGCTCCTTGGGGATTTTTACCGGCCAGAGTTTCCCCCAGCCCGCCTGTTGGGCAAAGCCACCAGCTTGCCCGCCGGGGCCGCCAAGCTGGGGCTGGAGCTGGGCACGCCAGTTGTGCCGGCCCGCTGTGTCCGGGAGGCTGACCATACCCACCGTTTGGTTATGGAGGAACCGGTGCAGCTCCGGGAGCGCTTTGGTCCCAGGGAGCAGACAGACGCGGCGGCCTTCCTGAATCTGCTTCTGGAAAAGCAGCTGCTCAAGAACCCGGAGCAGTGGTTTTATTGGTTCAACGCCCATGAACGGTTTGCCGGGAACTCCCGGCGGGAAGGAGAATAATTCATGGATACAGCCAGCCATTTGCTGTTTGGCGCCACATTGGGCGGCCTTGCCTTCTTGCATCCGGAGATGGCGGCCCAGCCCGGATTGGCCCAGGCTATGCTGCTTTGTACGGTGGTCGGGTCTCACGCTCCCGATTTTGATACCATCGTCCGCCTGAAGAGCTACCGCCATTACCTGCGCTATCACCGGGGTGTCACCCATTCCCTGCCTGCACTCGGTATCTGGCCCGCCCTTATCGCCCTCCCTGCGGCCTGGGCCTTTGGAGTATTGGAATCCTTCTGGCTGCTCTATCTGTGGACCTTCGGAGCCGTGGTGCTCCATGTGTTTCTGGATTGGCTCAATGTGTACGGGGTGCAATGCTTCCGGCCCCTAAACCGCCGCTGGCACCATCTGGACATCCTGCCTCTCTTCGATCCTTTCCTGTTTACTCTGCACGCCGCCGGACTGGCGGGCTGGCTGCTGGCAGGCTGGAGGGCAGCTGCCGTCTTCCCCGCTGTGTACGCCGCCTCCTGCCTCTATGTGCTGCTCCGTACGCTGTACCAGCGGAGGCTTCTGCGGCGTATCCGGTCGGAGTACGAGGCGAAGGCGGCAGCGGTTCAACTGGTTCCAGGCCTCATCTGGGGCTGGGGCCAGTTCCTGCTGGAGACGGAGCAGGAATACCGGACCGGCTCGCTTCTCCGTGGCCGCGCGGTGCTGGAGGGCGCGTACCCCAAGGGAAACGGCCATCCCGCCGTTGAAGCCACCTTGGACGGAGATAGCGTTCGGACCTTCCTCGGTTTTGCCGAGAAGGTGCATGTCAGCATCTCCGAGGGTCACGACGGCTTCCTGGTGCAGTGGCGGGACGTCCGGTTTTGGCATAACAGCAAACTCCCCTTCGGGGTGGATGTGAAGCTGGACCCGGACCTGCGGATCATGCGGGAGAAGCTTTATTGGAACAAAAAGGCATGGGATCCCCCTTACGTGTGAGCTTCGGCGGCCGCGGCGCCTCTGGAAGCGGACTGCTGTATAGAAAGCCTGCCGCCAGCGGAAAATAACCATGGAAGCGCCAGAGCAGCGTTTTGTGCTCGGGCTTCAGGAGCCGGTCCTGTTGGGGCCGGCTGCGCCGCACCGACGAATATGACGCGAAGCAGGAGGTATGTCCCTTGTCAGAGCAAAAGCGTATGGACCCCATGTCCGGGGAGCCGGTAGAGACGGACGGTGTGTATGAGAACGAATGGGGCCGGGAGGCGTACTTCAACCGCGGCGAGCTGTTCCCTGCGGACCCGCAGCTGGGCACCTCCACCTGGAAGCTGGTGGGCCTGGCCCATGACACCCATACCGGCATCGCCGTGGACCCCCGCTTCCGGGAGGAGATCACTTATCCCGACCGGTTCAAGGAGAAGGGCCACGATAAAGGGGATTGACCCCGGGATCCGGACACCATCTTCGAAAGGAGCATGTTCCCTATGGCAAACGGCATTTATCCATCCAAACGGAAGCGTGAGGCCTCCGCCCTCCAATCCAAGGCTGACCGCACCGGACAAGGCAAGGCGCAAGCCCGGGCAGCCCAATCCGAAACCGATCAGCTGGATCTGAAAAAGCACTAGGGGCTATCTTCACGCCCGCACTTCTCCCTACCCTTTCAGCAGCACGCATGCAGCACAAGGACAGGCTCACGCAGCCTGTCCTTTTCTTTCTTTTTCGCAAATTCGCCATGAACCCTCTTTTTCTGCACGGCTATTCTATTGTATAATCGCAAATGTACCTGATCCTTTCATATGTTCTCGTATAATAGCAGGAATGGGCCTGCAAGTTTCTACCGGGGCACCGGAAATGTCCCGACTACGAGTGTTTACGTGTCTGTCCGTTTAGAGGGGAGCCTGTTCGCCGCCGCGTGTTTTACGTTTGTGGTGCGCCGGGACTCTCAGGTGATACGGATGGAAGCCGCGTTTATCCGACACTCGATTGCGTTGTCCCCGGAGGGGTTGCGTTTTGGAGTGTTTTTGTTTATTGACTTCGAGTGCTGGAAGGGAGAAAGCCGCAATGGAGCTGCTGAAGCAAAAGATTATGAAGGAAGGCATCGTGCTGTCCGGCCAGGTCCTGAAGGTGGATTCCTTCTTGAACCATCAAATGGACCCGCAGCTGATGATGGAGCTGGGCAGGGAGTTTGCCCGCCGTTTTGAGAATGAGGGTGTGAACCGGATTCTGACCATCGAATCCTCCGGTATCGCACCGGCTATCATGACCGCCCTGGTGATGGAGGTGCCGATGATTTTTGCCCGTAAGCAGAAGTCGCTGACCCTCCGTGACGATATCTACGTGCAAGAGGTGTTCTCCTTCACCAAGCAGGAGAAGAACGAGATTACCATCGCCAAGAAGTTCATTCAGCCTGGGGACCGGGTGCTGATTCTGGACGACTTCCTGGCCCATGGGGAAGCGGCCTTCGGGCTGGCCCGGATTGCCGAGCAAGCAGGCGCGGAGGTGGCGGGCATCGGTATCGTTATCGAGAAGTCCTTCCAGCAGGGAGCGGACAAGCTCTCCGCCGCCGGCTACCGGGTGGAATCCCTGGCGCGGATTGCCTCTTTGGACAACAACGAAGTCCGGTTCGTTGAGGAATAAGCAGGGAGTGGGTGGGCAGTGGGCGGAAACCGGGAGAGAGTTGGCCCACAAACCGGTTTACGGGCCTGCCCCAAATTGTAACGGCGGCTGCAGCCGCTATTTGGTTTAAAACCGGACTATGCCAATTCTAACGGCGGCCACAGCCGCTATTCGGAGGAAATGGCCGGGTTGGAGGCTATAAAAGCACAAATAAGGGCGCTCAGTTCCGTAAGAAACTGAAACGCCCTTTTTAATTTGAAATAGCGGCTGTAGCTTCCGTTAGATTTCCCCGCAGCAGCGCGTTTTCTAACCGAATCATCCTATCTACAGCATCCGGGTCCTGCCCTGCAGGGCCTTTTCCTGTGCATCCCCACATTGCTCACCCAGGAAAACGTCGAAGTCCCTGGTAATCGCGCCGTACCGGAACTGCTCCTTGGCCCGCTTGTAGCCGGTTTCGGCAAGCCGCTCTGCCAGTGCAGGGTTCTCCCGCAGCCGGATTACTGCATGGGCAATGGCCTCTGCCGAGGACGGGTCTACGATCAGCCCCGTTTCTCCGTCCAGCACCGCCTCTATCACACCGCCGGAGTTGCCGCCGATCACCGGTTTGCCGCAGCTGGAGGCCTCCATGTAGACGATGCCGAAGCCCTCCACATCTCCCTCCGCTGCGATATAGCGGCTGGGCATCACGAACACATCGCACAGATTATAATACTTCACCAAATCCTCATCGGCGGCGCGTCCCGCAAATACTACACAGTCCGACACTCCCGTTTCCTTAACCAGCCGTTCCAAAGCCTCCCGCTCCGGCCCGCCCCCTACGATGAGATACACCGCGTCGGGAATGGCCTTGCGGATTTCCGGCATGGCCCGGATCACCATATCGAAGCCCTTGCGGCCCACCAGCCGCCCGAGGGTCATGAGCACATATTTGCCTTCCAGGCCGTGCTTGCGGATCAGCGCCGGGTCCTTCTCCATCCGGTCATACTGCTCCTCCACACCGGGATACACCACCTGGAGCCGCTCTGCCTTGACGCCCAGCTCCATCATCAGCTTTTTCACATAGGCGCTGTTGACGATCACCGCATCCGCCCGCTGGAGAATGGCCTTCACAATGCTCCTCAGCACCGCATACCGGGTCAGCTTCAGCACATCCATCCCGTGGACCGAAACCCCGTATTTCCGGCCGCGGAACACACTTTGGAACCACCCGATCAGCCCGTACAGAATATACCCGTACACCGTGATATCGATGTTCTCTTCCTTGATCACCCGGCCCACCTGGGGAATCATCCGCAAAGTATGCCAGACACTGACCTTCTCATCTTGCAAAAAAGGCTTCCGGATCACCTTGAAGGCTTGTCCCGCGTCGAAGGAGGACGCCCCCTTGTAATCCGAGGCGAATACCGTGATCTTGTGCCCGGAATGCCGGCACAGATTATAATAATAGTTCTGCATGCCGCCGACTCCCGGCGGGAATACCCCGGCGACAAGCAGAACGTTGCGTTTTTTCATCATCAGGCGGCCATCCTTTTCCGAATAAGATCAATGCTGTTCAACAGGGTGAAAAGCACCAGCTCCCCCATCAGATTCCAGATGCGCGTAATAATCGAAATCTGGGTCGCCACCGGCACAGGTACCTGAAAGGAAAGCAGGAACACCAGCGCCCCCTCCCGGATGCCGATGCCGCCGGGCAGTGGACTGATCAGGCCAATCAGCCACGAAACGGCAAAAATCCCCGCCGCCGTAACAATGTTGACCGACTCCACGCCGAAGGTTTGCAAGAGGAGCCAAAAGGCAATCCCCTGAAGCAGATGGCTCAGGAAATAATAGGACAAATACAGGAAAAACCGCTCCCTCGGCAAGGAAAGCTCCATTCCCCGGAAGCGTTTGGACAGCTTATGGATCATCTTTTGGCTGAATACCCGCACGGGCTCGTAAAAGAAATAAGCAATAGGCAGCAGCACGGCTACCGCCAGCAGTACCGGCAGGAAGATAAAGTGAAAGCTGTAGAGCAGAATAATGCCGTAGATCACCGACACAATGCCGAGCATCATATTTTCATAGAGAATCGCCGTCATCTGGGTTCCCAGCACCACGCCGTGTTTACTGGTCAGATACACCCTGCCCACCAAGTTCCAGAAGCCGCCGGGCAGATACTTGGCGAACTGGGAGGTCATATAGATGACCAGCCCCCGGTAGGAGGAAATCTGCTTGCCGGAGTCATTCAGGATCTGGACCCAGATCCAGGCCTGCACCGCCAGGAAAACCACGAAGATGGACAACGCCAGATAAAAAAAACTCTTGGCTTGCAAGAGGTAGTCCACAATGTCCATGGGCCTCATTTTGAGGTTGACCACAATAAAATAGACGGTCGCTACCAGAACCACGACCTTCAATACGTTCAAAAGCTTTTTCTTCATAACCGCATCCTTTCTCTGTATGAAAGGGAGCCATTCCGCTGCCTGCAAAGTAATACCATCATTGTACACATCTTCATACCCCCGCGCAACGAAGGCAAGCCCGCCATAACCCGCAGTTTCCTTAGGAAAACCGCCGCTTTATTATCCATCGTTTCCAAAATCCCGCCTTCTAAGCCATCCAACAGCCTATGGGCGCTCGCCGGCAAAAGTGACTTTGGTGCTTCTTAAATTTTTCTTAAGGTGTATACTGCTTTCTATAACAGTCGGAACAAAGGAGGAATACGCCATGTACATACGTGTGCTTGAAAAAGAAGATGCTGCGCTCTACCAGGAGCTCAGGCTTATGGGGTTACAGCAATGTCCGGAGGCCTTCGGTTCGGATTACGACCGGGAGGCCCGTTTTAGCAAGGAAACAGTGATCGAACGGCTTCAGCCTGTGGAAGGCCAAAGGGCCACGGTGGGAGCTTTTGGAGAGGACGGCCGGTTATGGGGCATTGCTGCGGCTATCCGTATGGGAACGGTGAAGGAGCAGCATAAGGCAGATGTCTGCCGGGTGTTTGTCCATCCGGAGGCCAGAGGCGGTGGAACAGCCCGTCAGTTAATGACGGAGCTGATCCGGCTGGCCCAAGGCTGGCCGGGGGTGGAGCAGCTGAGGCTGGCGGTAAATGCGGCCAACGAACCCGCCCGGCGGCTGTATCAAGCTCTGGGCTTCCAGGTGTACGGCACAGAGCGGGAGTCGCTGAAGTGGAACGGTGTGTATTACGATGAGGAATTGATGGTTTTGCGGTTTGGAAATGCATAATGGGAGATTTAGGCCGCGTGATTCTGGGCCGCGTTTGGACTATAACAGAACATGCCGTAACGGAACTCAGCGGCTGTTAGAAGCTAATATCCGCCTTTCACTGCGCGTAACGGAACTGAGCGACTCTTACATGGGTCCATATGCGCAAAAGTGGATGAATATCGGGTCTAAGAGCTTCTGAGTTCCGTTACATTCACAAAACCGCCGATTTGAGCCGCTAAGTGCTTCTGAGTTCCGTTACAGCAAACAGCAGCTGTCTGGACCAACTGTTCTGCTGCTACTTTTACTCCTGCCGCAACTTCCACCCCTTCTACCCCTGCCGTTCCTTCTATCCCTTGCGTTCCTGCCGCTCCATCTCCCCCTTCCGTTCCTGCCGCTAGATGGGCAACAGCGGAATCTGTTCCCGGCTGCCAGCTTTTTCTACCATCTCCGTCCACGCGGCGGGTTTGTTGGGCAGAATGGCGTAGTAGGTGGTGAGGAATTGTGCTACCAGGCTGCCGGGCAGGGTATCCGTCTCTTCATAGGCCAAGTAGCACAGGTCCAACTCCCCTACCGCTTCCCCGTCACCCAGCCAGGAGGGATGCACATAATCCAAGTCCAGCTTCCGGTAGCCAAGATGAGCCAGCACTTCCCGCCGCACAAAGGGGTCCATGGGTTTGATGCCGCCGAAGCTGTGATCCTGGATCAGGTAAGGGTTATATATTTCGGCGAACATCCCTTTAAGCTTGCGGCCGCTGGCCGCCGCCCATTCGTTGAGCTCCCGCTGCCTGCGCTGTGCCAGGAACGGTCCGACCCCAAGCCCCTCCCGGCCAATAATCGTAAAATCCGTCATCGCCACTTCCATCTCCGGGTAATAGCGGTATTCCGTGGCGCCCACCACCTGGCCCTGCTCCACGGCCACATACACCCGTAGGCCGTTATCCTGCAGCGGCTCCTCCCACAGGGACGCCTCCAGCACCTCTTCCGGGGGAAACACCTCCTGCATCAGACGGTGCATCGCGGCAAAATAAGGATCATGAATAGATGTGATCCGGATAAATTCCATAAAGTTGTCTCCTCCTCGTTATTGTGGGCGGGTTCAACCGCCCGTTGTCCATCTGCTCACCTATCCATAAACGGGTTCCGCCACTCCATCAGCACCGCATGGTTCAGCGACTCCTCATCCTCCAGGTAGTTGTCCAGCACCGCCACCGGCGTCCGGCCGCAGCGCAGGAGGAAGGTAATCACCGGGTCCTTCAACCGCCCGGCCAGCACCTCCTCCAGGTACTGCTGCGGACTGAAGCGATCCGCCCACTTATGGTAGCCCGACATCCGCCCGCCGCCTAACAGACGCTCCAGCCCCAGCTGCACCACCACCTCGTACATGGTCTGCATCATCCACTTGCCCAGGCCCAGCTTCCGGTAACGGGGCGAAACGCTAATATCCACTACATACAGGCTGTTGCCCTGGGGATTATGGGTTCGGATGTACCCCTCGTCGGTGATCTCCGCCCAGGTGTGCTGCGGATGACCTGCATCATATGCCACCATCAGCCCGGTCATGGAGCCCGCCAGTTCCCCCTCCACCTCCACACATAGTGCCCCTTCCGGAAAAAGTGACACATGGTTGGCCAGCTGCTCCTTATTCCACCATAGCTCCGAAGGAAACGGCGGCGGAAAGCATTCCGCCTGAATTCCAATCAGCCCGTCGAAGTCCCTCTCCGTATACCGCCGGATCACAGTCCGGTGAGGCTGCCCCTCCGGGGTAGACGTGTACAGCTCCTTTTTCATAAAAACGCCAGCCCTTTCTGCTACATCGACGTCCAATCGGGATACAGATCCGTCCGGCGGTCACGCCACGTAGTTACGCTGCCCCGCTGGCGGACCTCCTCCAGCAGGCTCAAATCCAGATCAGCCGTGATGATCATATCGTCATTGATTTCCCCCTCGGCCAGTACCCCCCCGGGAGGAAACGGGATGTCGTTGGGGCTTAAGATCGCGGCCTGGCCATAGTTGGCCCGCATAAAGTCCACATTTTCCAAAGCGCCCACTGTTCCAGTCGTCACTACATAGATCTGGTTCTCCACTGTCCGGGCATGGCAGGAATAACGCACCCGGTAAAACCCGTGCCGGTCGTCGGTGCAGGACGGGCAAAAAATCACATCCGCCCCCGCGGCGCGCACCATCCGCACAATCTCCGGGAACTCAATGTCGTAGCAGGTCAGAATACCGATCCGCCCTTTGGCCGTATCGAACACCCGCACCCCGTCCCCGGCGCTCATACGCCATTCCGTGACCTCGGTGGGCGTAATATGCAGCTTGTCCTGGCGCTCCACCCTGCCGTCGGGATAAAACAGGTGGGCCGTATTGTACAGCCGCCCCTCCCGCTCCGTCACATGGGTGCCCCCGATAATGTGAACGCCGTGGGTTTGCGCCAGGCCCCGGAACAAGGCCGTATACTGC
>JAEWMH010000226.1 GCA_023393235.1 Bacillota bacterium
CCCGGAAGAACGCCATAAAGTCCGGATCGCCGAAGACCAGCTCCTGATACTTTTTCAGGGAGGCATCAGAAATTTGCTTCATAATAGTTTCGTACTTGTATTCGTGAATGTCGCTTTGGGGGTGACGGGACATCACGGCAGCCGTCAAGAGTGCCCAAGTGGCCTGCTCCAGGCTCCGGTAGGCGATGCCCTTCATGGAGTACCGCTGGGAGAGCACCTCGCCCTGCTCGGTAATCTTAATGCCTCCGCCGATGGTTTCGGGAGGCTGGGCCAGGATGCTGCGGTTAAGCGGCATACCGCCGCGTCCCAAGGCTCCGCCCCGGCCATGGAAAAACTTCAGCTTCACAGAGAATGCACGGGCCGTCTCCGTAAGATCCTTCAAGGCCAAGCGCAGCTCCCAGTTGGCAGTAAGAACGCCGCCGTCCTTGTTGCTGTCGGAGTAACCCAGCATAATTTCCTGCTGGTTGTTGGTGCTGGCTACCGCATCACGGTAAGCGGGAATGGCAAACAATGTGGCCATAATGGACGGCGCGTCGTGCAGATCGTCGATGGTTTCGAACAGGGGCACCGGCTGCAGGGTACAGATCAGATTGCCTTCCTTATCCCTGCGGTACAGCCCAACCTCCTTGCTGAATACCATCACCTCCAGCAGGTCGCTGGCGCTTTGGGTCATGCTGATCAGATAACTCTTGATGCAATTGATGCCGAATTCCTTCTGGGCTGCCTGGACGGTACGGTACACATTCAGGCACTCCGTGGTGGATTCGGAATATTCGAAGTAAGGGGAGGTAATGGGGCGCGGGTCGTTGAGCACCTCGGTCAGGAGGGCTACCTTCTCGTCCTCGGGCAATTCCCCGTAATGATCGGTTAATCCGATGATTCTGAAAATTTCGGAGATGGCATTTTCATGTTCCTTGCTGTGCTGGCGGATATCCAGCGTGCTCATATGGAAGCCGAACAGCTCCACCTGCCGGATGAGCTTGCGGATGAACCGGTCGGCAATCTGTCCCGCATAATGGCTGCGCAGGCTGCGGTCCACGATCCGCAAGTCGCGGATGAATTCCTCGGGAGACCAATAACGGGCCGAAGGGTTATGAAAATGGGGGTTCCCCGTGTTCTGCACCTTTTCCAGCATGTAGGTCAGCTTGATCCGGTACGGCTCCTTCTCGTTTCTCCAGGCATCCTCAATGTCCAGATCCATACAATCCCGCTCGTCCTCGATGGACTTCAAGAGCTCATCAGTCACCTGGACAATGCTGGTGCTGAAGCTCATATAGTTCAGGGCTTCCCGGAGGGATTCCTCGTACTTCTGAAGGGCCAGCCCCCGGTGCATGCCCAGGGCCTCGAAGGTCACATTGGAGGTAACCGAAGGATTGCCGTCTCGGTCCCCGCCGATCCAGGAGCCGAAACGGAGGAAGGTCGGCACATGCCAGGATTGGTCCGGATAATATTTCTCCAAGCATCGTTCCAGTTCCGCATATACCTCCGGCAGCACATCACAGAGGGTTTCGTCAAAATAATACAGGCCGTTGCGCACCTCGTCGAGCACTGTGGGCTTCCGGTCGCGGAGCTCGTCGGTCTGCCACAGCGCCAGAATCTCTCCGTGGAGACAGCTGCGCAGCTGCTCCCGCTCCCGGTAGGTAAGCATCGGATTGTCCAGCTCCATCATCTGGTCGGCGATCCGGTGGTGGATGTCCAGTACAGCCTTGCGGGTCGCTTCGGTAGGATGTGCCGTCATCACCAGCTCCAGGGAGATACCCTCCAGAATATCCTGGATCTCCTCCGCGGTAATATCCCGGATCTGCAGCTCCTTGATAATGCTCTCAATGGAGCCCGGCTGGATGGTTTCCCCGGCGGTGCGGTCATAGTCGCGCTTCCGGCGGATGCGGTGGTTCTGCTCCGCAATGTTCACCAATTGAAAATAGATGGCGAACGCCCGGATTACCTGATGCCGGATCACTGGGCTTAAGCTGTGAATCGTCGACATGTACTCCTTATAAATATCCGAGTCAGAAGCAAGCCGCATGGATTTGCTCATTTCCCTGATTTTCTCCACTACATTCAACAATTCCTCGCCGCCTTGGCCCACCAATACCTCGCCCAGTATATTCGCCAGAAAGCGGATATCCCGCCGCAGCAGATTATTGCTGGTCCCCTTGGCAGCCAATATGTAATCCGACATGCTCCTCACCCCGTTAGCCTAAATGGTTCTGCACCGTTCTGTATTAATCACTCTTTATCAGACTCAAAACTTAGATTAGTTTATTTTATCACAGCTGATCCGAATAAATATAGAGGGAATGGAATAAAAAATTCGGATCTTTCAAACAAATCACTCAATCCCGCCACCTGAGAAAATTGCTTTTCATACAAAAATAGCACGCACGATTCCGTCTGTCAAAATGATTTTTGTTTTTTGGGGATGGAAATTTGTCCCCTGGTAGTAGTCACATCCGAATTGGGCGGTAGGATGGCTGCAGGCTGCGATTCCTCACATCGACTTTTCTGGGGTTCACTCGTATGGTTGACCGTGTTCCCTCCCTCCCAACTCTGCGGCCGGGATTTATACGAAAGTGCCGCGTCTGCCAGGTATTTTCGTTGATGGTGATGGTCCCGCTGGACCATAGGTGATTCTAACGGACCGACGATCCCTTATTTGAGCAAAATCCTTCTTTTCGGATTTCTTGCGGACAGGGGGGACGCTATGTGCTTTGGTAAACCTTGATTGAGTCCACATTTAGAAGAATAACGGCCTCCCGGTCCGCGAAAGTGAAAAACCGCCAGGTTTACGCCCATTAGCGGCCTCCCTGTCCGTTAGCATACCCTTCAGGAGCACATCGCCGGCGCAAAAAAGAGAACCGTCCTCCATCAGCGGAAAACGGCTCTCTTCTTGTTCTAGTTCGCGTTTCTGCATATCACCATACACTCGATTTCCCCGCCGAACAGGCGTAAGAAACCCTTATCGGCCCCGTCCGGCTGCCGCCAGCAGCTCACTGCGAACCGCAGCCTGCTCCGGCATTGGCTCCGCGGCTTCCTCCCGCGCCAGCTCAAACGGCAGGCACAGAGGGACCCCCGTCCGCGGATCGGAAATAATATCGGCTTCAATGCCGAAGACCAGACGCAGCACATCCCGGGTCATCACTTCCGTGGGTGTACCCTGGCTCACCACCTTGCCGGACTTAATGGCCACCATATGGCCTGCATAACGTGTGGCGTGATTCAAGTCATGAACCACCATCACGATGGTTCTGCCCTCCTCCTGATTCAGCTTCTGCAGAAGCTTCAGCACCTCCAGCTGATGCCCCATGTCCAGGAACGTGGTCGGCTCATCCAGGAACAGAATGTCCGTCTGCTGCGCCAGAGCCATGGCTATCCAAGCCCGTTGCCGCTGACCCCCTGAGAGCTGGTCTACCGGCCGGTCAAAAAAATCCTCCATCCCGGTCACCTGAATGGCCCAGCGGATAATATCCCGGTCTTCCCGTGTTTGGGTGCCGAAGCCCTTCTGGTGGGGGAAACGCCCATAACCCACCAGCTCACCCACCGTCAAACCGTCCGGAGCTACCGGATTCTGCGGCAGGATGGCCAATTGCTTAGCCACGTCCTTGGTGGACTGCTGGTGGATCGCCTTGCTGTCCAGGAATACACTGCCCTTGCGGGGCTTCAATATCCGGGACATGGTCTTCAGGATAGTAGACTTTCCCGAGCCGTTGGCTCCTACCAGGGCAGTGATCTTGCCGGAGGGAATGGAGAGATTCAGATCCTCCACGATCAAGCGGCTTTCATAGGCGATATCCAGTTGCTGGGTAAACAAACGATCCTTCATATAATGCGTCCCCTTTCGTCATGGGATGTGGATAAAGCGACCCGGATGCCTTTGGCAATCAACGCGGGTATCACCGAAACATGACCGTCCCCTTCAAACCTGCCGAATGTGGTCACAAGCCCCGCAGGAGGCCTGGAGGTAAGCCGCTCCGCCATCTCCTCCGCGTTCTCCCACATCCGGCTCCGATGCCCCTTCTCCAGCTCTCCGATGCCAATAAACAACTCTATGGGAGAGGCAGAGCCGTCACCGACTGCCGCCTCCTCCGCCTGCTGCCGGAAAATCTCCTCTTCCTGAAGCAGCACCCGGTCCGCCCACCAGATGGAGGGGCTGCCGGCTACATAAGCCGCGAATGCTCCCCTCCGGGTGAACAGCGCGTGCAGCGCCAGGAAACCGCCCAGGGAATGCCCGAACAGCGACTGCCGACGGGCATTCACGGGATAACGGCGGGCCACCATCGGTTGCAAACCGCCGGTGATGAAATCCAGAAACGCCTCGGCACCGCCGATTTCCGGCCAAGGGGAGCCGTCTCCCCGTTTGGGCAGCATCGCCTCCTCCGCAGATGTGGTGTAGTCCAGAAACCGCTCCCTGGAGGCCTCCATTCCTGCAGGATAGCCGATGCCGATAAGAATGGCCGGATCATAGCCGTGGGGCTTGCGGGTCATCAGGCGCAGCGTCTCCACCGCCATGGCGAAGCAGGAGTCCGCATCCAGGAGATACATAACGGGGAAACCCTCCGGCGGAGCCTCCCCAGAGGGGACTGCCGCCATAATCCGGTAGGAACGGCCGGAGCCCGGCCACTGCATCGTCCAAGCCTCTGTGCCAGGCACCAGGACAGGACCTGCTTCCTCTGTAACAGACACAGCATGTTCAAGAGCTGCTTGTTCCATCACTCAAGCCTCCTTCCTGGCGCCAGCCGCCTTATCCGCTATCCCCGCAGGCTGCCCGAACAGCCATTCCACTGCCTCCGGGAAACGCCGCACGAAGCTGGAATGCTCATGCGAGGCGCCTTCCTCGATATCCAGACGGAGCCGCTCCGGCCCCAGCCCGCTGCCGGCCAGCAGCTCGAAGGCTGCCCGGTTCAGGGCAGGCATGTCCTTCTGGGCCGTTGCCTTGCCTTCCCCCTCCCGGGTTCCCACAGACATGTACAGGCGCTGGTCCCGGCTTGCAGCCGCCGGAGCGTCCTGCCGGATAAAGTCCATCATCCCCCGATACCAGAGGGAGGCGGACAGCAGCCCCACCCTGCCGAATACATCAGGCCGGACCGCCCCGGCATAATAGGACAGCAGCCCGCCCAAGGAGGCTCCGAGGATGCCGGTCATTTCCCGGCGTCCGTCGGCGTAGTAGTTGGTTTGGAGATACGGCAGCAGGCGCTCCGTCAGAAAGCTTATATACGCCGGGCCTTCCCCGCCGAAATCCGGCCGCTCCGGCACCAGCGCAGGTGCAGGCCAGGGGGTGTATTCATTCAGCCGGTTCACCGGCTTCACACCCGCGATAATCATTTCCGGCAGATTCCCTTGGGCAAAGCTGCACTCCAATAGCTCCGTATTGGAGGCGAAGAGAGAATCCCCGTCCTGGACCAGAAGCAGGGGGAAGGTCAGGCTGCAGGCCCCGCAGGAGGGGGGAATGTAGAGGGTGACCACCCGGTTGTCCAACTGGTCCTTAATCAGGCTGCCTTTCATAAGCATGCGGTTCAAGCCTCCTCTAAGCAGGGCGTTTCATAAGCAGGGTGACAAAATAAGGGACGCCGATAATGGCGATAACAATGCCTACGGGAACCTCGGCAGGGGCGACCACATTTTTGCCGATGTAATCCGCCAGGATCACCAGCAGCATGCCCATAATGGTGCAAACGGGCAGCATATGGCGGTGGTGCAGGCCCACCAGCCGTCTGGCAATATGGGGGGCCAGCAGGCCGACAAAGCCGATGCCTCCCGAGATGGACACACAAGCGCTGACCATACCGATGCTGGCCAGCAGCAAGAGAGACTTCTCCCGCTCCGTGCGGACCCCCAAACTGATGGCACTGCTTTCGTGCAGCTGGAACAAATCCAGCACGTACGATTTCCGGTAAATCACCGGCAGCAGGATCATCAACCAAGGTGCAATGGATACGACAAACTTCCAGTTGGCGCTCCAGATGCTCCCGGACAGCCAGACAGTGGCCATTTCAAAATCGGAAGCGTTCATTTTCAACGACAGAAACAGGGTCCACGCCCCGAATCCGGAGCTGATGGCGATCCCCGTCAGCAGCAGACGTTGAGGGTCCAGCCGCCCGGACTTCCAGGCAAACAGGTAAATCAGGCCAGCGGCAGCAATCCCGCCCGCCAGGCCGAAGAAGGGCATGGCCAGAATAGCGGACCACCCGGTGGTGCGGATCTGGCCCTGGTAGAAGAACATGAAGGTGACGATGGCAGCTCCGGCTCCGGCGTTGATGCCAAGAATGCCCGGGTCTGCCAAGCCGTTGCGGCTGACTCCCTGAATGACCGCGCCCGCTGCAGCCAGACCGGCGCCCACCAATGCACCCAACACAATGCGGGGCAAACGGAAGTCAAAAATCACCAGATCCCGCTGCGGCGTACTCTCCAGACGGAAGAGGGTATTCACGACCTCCCGCACGCTCAGATCAAACTCCCCGCTGGTGAGGCTGAGATACGCCACGATAACGGATAACACCAGCCCCGTTACAATTACAACGGTTAACCGTAAAGGTATGGTTCTAGGCTGCACGCTCTCCGCCTCCCCTCGTCCGGATCAGGTACAGGAAGAACGGGATGCCCACAGCAGAGGTGACCACGCCGATAGGCGTTTCGAAGGGGTAGTTCATAAACCGGCTGAGCACATCCGACAGGCCCAGGAACACAGCCCCCATCAGTCCGGAGCAGGGAATCACCCACCGGTAGTCCACACCAACCAGATAGCGGGTCATATGGGGAATCAAGAGCCCGACAAAAGCAATTTTGCCTGCCAAGGCCACAGATACTCCCGTGAGAAGCGCCACACAGGCCATGGTGGCCAGCTTCACCCAGAAGGTGCGCTGCCCCAGTCCCGCCGCGATATCATCTCCCAGGGAAATGATGGTGATGGACCTGGCCAGCACAAGGGCCACAGCCAAGCCGATCAGCCCTAACGGCAGCGCCAGCTTTACCAGGTCAGGGTTCATCTGGTGCAGCCTGGCATTGAACCAGAAGCTGACGTTCTGGGAGATATTGAAGGAGATGGCCAGCGCCGCCGAGGCGCTGCTCAGGAAGGTCCCGATAATCGTCCCCAGAATCGCCATCCGCACCGGCGCCATTCCTCCCGGCATCATCCACGACAGCAGAAAAACCAGGGCCACCCCGCAGGCCGATCCGATAAACGAGCTTGCTACCAGTCCCAGCATGGAGCCGTTGGGCATCAGAATCATGGTCACGGTAATAGCAAAAGCGGCCCCATCGGAGACCCCCATAATGGCAGGGGACGCCAGATAGTTTCTGGTCATCCCCTGCATCATGGCGCCCGACATGGCCAGGAAGCCGCCGATCAGAAGGGCCCCCGCCGCCCGGGGCAGCCGGGAGTGGAGCACAATCTGATGGTTTACATTATCCGGATCAAAATGAAAGAAGGCATCCCTTACCACCGTCCAGTCCATGGACTTGGCCCCGTACATGACGGAAGCCAGCAGGACCAGCACGATGGCAACGGGTGAAACCGCCAAAATCAGGTAGGGTGAAACCGCCTTATGCGACATGGGGCTTATTTGCTGAGAGCGGCAACGGCCTTATCCAGGAATGCCAGCTTGCTCCAGGAGGTGCCGCCTTGGGCGCTGGGGTCTACAATGTTGACGAAGACCTTGCCGTTTTTGGCAGCCTTCAGGCTTTTCCAGATCGGATTGTTCTGAAGCTCCTCCAGAGACTTGGGCTGGTCCTTGTTCTCGGCCTCGGCGAATTGGACAAACAGGTAGTCCGGGTTGATCTCGGCCAGCTTTTCGATGGAGACAAGCTCTTGGGCCTTCACAGCCTTGAGCTCTTCCGGAACGGCAACGCCCAGATCCGTATAGAAGGAAGGGTTAAAATACACATCGGCAGGATACGCGTAAAGGCTTCCGGTGCGGACACGCAGCATCAGGACCTTCTTGTCCTTCACGTTAGCAGCGATTTTCTCCTTGGCAGCAGCGGCATCCTTCTTGTACTTCTCGATTATGTCCTTGGCTTGCGCCTCCTTGCCGGCAATTTGGCCCATCACCAGCAGGTTAGCTTCCCAGTTGGAGGAAATGTGGGAGACGGGAATCATAGGGGCAACCTTGTTCAATTGCTCGACCACGGCAGCCTGGAACTTGGAGGTGCCCATGATGACGTCGGCCTTCAGCTTCAGGATGGCTTCGGCATTGGGCTGCTGGCGGTTGCCCACTTCCACGGCACCCTCCATGGCCTTGGCCATATACTCGGGAATCTTGACGCCGTCGGTTACGGCGCCTACGGGCTTCACGCCCAGAACAGCCGCATCCTCCATGGCCTCCAGACTGGCGACGACGATATTCTTCGTGCCGGCCAGTTGATATTGCTTATCCAAATATGTAATGGTCTTGGGGCCTTGATCCGCCGGAGCTGCAGCAGGACTTGCAGAAGCTGCAACCGGTGCGCTGGCTGCCGGGCTGGCAGAAGCAGCGGTGGAGGGATCAGCCGCATTGTTGCTGCTGCCGCAAGCCCCCAGAATCATACCCAGACCTAATACGAGCGATGCTGTCAAACCAACCTTTTTCATAACACCAATTACTCCCCTCATGGCTTGTAGTTTCCCGTAAATAATAATGATTCGCATTATCATTCTAAATGAGAACTGTTATCATTATAAGAGGATAGGCCCCCGTACGCAAGACTTTTTTCCGGCCAGCGGTCAGAACACCGTTACACATTCCACTCCCGCTCCTCCCGGGTCTTTGCTAATGAAATTCGAATTCCCTTGGCCAACAAGGCCGGCACCACCGAAATATGGCCTTCTCCTTCAAATTCCTTCACAACTACAGTCAGCAACGGGTGGTGAAGAGCCGAAAGACGGGCTCCCATTTCCATGGCGTTCTCCAGCATCCGGCTGTCTCCCCCGCCTTCATGCCCGCCTGCGGCAATCAGCAGGAGACGTTCGGGATCTGCCGAACTAAGGGTCTCCGTCATCTCCACGAGCCTCCGCCGGAAGGCCCTCTCCTCTTCAAGCAGGGCATGGCCGTTCCACCAGATGGAGGGGCTGCCCGCCACATAGGTCCGGAACATAGGTGCTCTGGTAAACAGCGCATGCAGCACCAGAAAACCGCCCATGGAATGCCCGATAAACGACTGTCTGCTCCGGTCCACTGGATAACGGGCCTCCACCGCCGGCATCAGCTCCAGCTCGATGAAATCGAGGAAAGCATCCGCTCCGCCTAAGGGCGGCCAAGGTTCTCTGTTTCCCCGGACAGGCAGCTGGGCTGGGTCAGCAGGAGTCGTATAATCCAGAAACCGTTCCCGCACCCGGTCCAGCCGGGACGGATAACCGATGCCAACCACTACTGCGGGATCATACCCTTTGGGCGGCTTCGTCTGCCAGCGCACCGCTTCCACGGCTGTGCCGAAGCACATTTCCGCATCAAGCAGATAAATAAAGGGATAGCCGGCAGCGGGAGGCGGGGTCTGCGGGGTGGCAAGCATAATCCGGTATTCCCGGCCGGAGACGGAGGAGCAGACCTCGATACATTCCGTACCCGCCAAAGCAAATCCATCTCCCGCCCCAGGCTCCTTTGTTGACAAATCCACAGTTTTTCGTGGCATTTCATTAGCCATTGGTCGGACTCCCCTTTCTCTGATCGTACAGCTTCTCAGCCGTCCCGGTTGATTTCATTAGCCCACAGCTCCATCAGGTGCATAGCCCCCCTGTATCCGGCAAAAGGCGGTGCATAGGGGTTGATCCGCCAGGCCAGATCAGGGTTGGCAATCTGCAGGGTATCCGGCTGCCCCGCCCATTGCAGGGTTTGGCCGCTGGCCATCAGGATAGCACCCTCTGCAGCTTTGGCCGCCTCCATCCACTGCCGTTCCGTATAAAAAGGCAGCGTGCTGCTATTCCCGTAGGGGCTATCGCGCCACGCGGCTTCCACGGCCATGTCCAGCTCCTCCCTGGCAAAAGCGCCTATTCCCGCCACACTCTCGGCAGGTCCGCCCAAAAACAGACGCGCCTTCCCCTTCCGATACCGGATGGCCGGCACCAACTGGCGGGAGGCTTGTCTGGCCTCCGCTGACTCCTGGCCGATGAAGCCGGCGTCCGGCTTACGCCCGATGGCTTCACCCACCTGCACCAGCCAGCGGGTAGTTCCTTCTATCCCGTAGGGGCAGCCCAACACATAGGGGGTGGCATGGTTGTCCTTCAGCCATCCGGCTGCAGCAACGGCCTCTTCCCGCACTGCCAGATTGAGGCTTGCAGCGCCAAGCGTACGCAGCTCCTCCACCGAAGCCCCAGCGGTCATGACGCATTGCGGCTTCATCCCGAAGGCTCCCCACATCAGGCGCTCCAGCTCGGCGGCCTCCGCCCGGAAGCGGAAACGGTCGGCGCAGGAGCCGATAATGTTGAAGGTGCCAGACTCTGCCTTCCGATCACGATCCGGCTGCCGATCCGGCGCCAAACTCAGCTCCCGGGCCAGAACAGCCAGCGCCTCCTCCACACCGCGGCCGGCATCTTCGTGAAAGCCTCCTTTGCCAAAGGCCATCACCGGCACCTCAGGGTACAGCCCGCCCAGCTCCCGGGCCAACGCCCCCAGATCCGTCCCGATAATTTCCGGAACAGAGGAAGGCAGCAGGAATACCGCCTGCGGCGCATCCTTTTGGATAACATTCCGAACTGCGTCCAGCAGCCGGTCCGTGGAGCCCAATGCAATGTCGTTTTCGTTCAAGTGCGTCGCATATAATCCGCAAGCCCCGCTTACTCCCATCCGTTCCAAGGCAACCCGCGCATACACCATATGCCCCATGGAGCCAAACTCCACCAAGGCGGCATTGCGGATGGTGGACAGGGTCCACAGGATTCCCATCCGCCCGGATGCAGGGGGACGAAACCGGTACAATCCCACAGCATTCTCCTCCTTTTTACTCTTGTTGCAGGGCCATGGCCTTGGACAAGCTCTCCAACAGCCGGAGGCTCCTGCCGAAGCCGCAGGTGGCTGCAGATGTGGCCTGCCCCTCCAGATAAACCGTTCCCTGTGCACGGGAAACCAAAGGCCGCCCCACACATAGGCCCGGTGACAGCTCCGCAATAACGGCTCCGTCCGTTTCCGGACTGGCCATGTGGCAAATCCGCGGATCAAACCCGCTTTTGACAATGGTCCGCCCCCACGCCTTATCCCCATGTCCGAAGCCTTCCATATGAATCAGAACGGGCTCCATTCCCAGCCATGTGAAATACGCCGCCAACGGCAGCGGGTCCACACGCCCTTCCGTAATGGCAAAGGTGACTCCCTTCATACGTGCCCCTGCTTCCCGCTCCAATGCAAGCAGTTCCTCACGTGCCGGGTATGTATTCTCCTGTTGGGGAATGTCTAATAGGTCCGCAATGCGCTCATACGCCTGCTCGATTTCCGTGCAGCTATACGCACTGTGCAGCTGAACGGAAGGAATACCAAAGCGCTTCTCCATCACTGCCGCCAGCTCGGCAAAATGCGGGGAAGCCACAATGTTAAGCGACGCCTCGGACGCGGCCAGAAAGTCCTCCAGCGGAGAGCCGGGACCCAGGTGCCTGATGCGCCAGCCCTGCCCCTCCAACAGCTCCCCCAGCTCCGGACCTGTGGCAGTCCGCGGCGTTCCGAAGCTCAGTATGTTAATGGTGTGGGCTATTCCGGTTTCCGGCCCTTCCTCCATGAGGCTGCCCAAAGCGGCCAGCGTCCGCCAGTAACCAGGGGCATAGCTGCTGCATGCAAAATGGGCGGCTTGCACCACCGCAAGTCTTGCCGTCGAAAGCTGCGGCTCCAGCTCCTGGACCAGCAGCTCCACATCCTCCGCAATCAGGTTGGGAATGCAGGTTACAATCAGCAGAATGGCCCGGGCTCCCGCGGCATCCATTTCCTTGATCGCCTCACCCAGTCCCTTACTGCAGCCGAACACCACTTCGTTTCCGTCCAAAAGATACACCCAATGCAGCTCGCCATTTTTGCCGAAGGGTTCCGGAATAACCATTTTGCTGTAGGTGCCGCATTCCGGCATGCCGATCACCAAGGTGGACACACCGGCCATCCGACCGGCCAGGGACAAGCTGGTATGCATGGGGCAATGGCTGCCCGGGTTAGCCGTCGGAGTCAGCATTTCAATCGCCCGCTCCGACTTCACTGCGGACAACCGGCGCAGGTGCGCAAGCCCAGAAGCCGTGCTGTCTTGAATCATCGTAGGACTCACCCGCTTTCTTTTATATAATGGATAAGGCTCATCTGCCGCTTTTAATTAAGAGGTAAAGGAAGTACGGCCCCCCCACCACTGCCACAACCAGGCCCGCAGGAAGCTCATCGGGGCTGACCACAATCCGTCCCAAGGTATCCGCGGCGGATACAATTAGCGCTCCCGTCAGGGCAGAGATGGGAAGCAGCACATGGTGGCGGGTGCCGGTGAGCATTTTGGCCAGATGAGGGGCAATCAGCCCCACAAAGCTGATGCTGCCGCTGACCGCTACACAGGAGGCTGCCAATCCGACTGCGGCCATAAGCAGGCTGCGCCGCTCCTTCTCCACCCGGGCTCCCAGCCCTCCGGCCACATCGTCCCCCAGATTCAGGGCATCCAGCATCCGGGACTTGGACCATACATAGGGCAACAGCATGATCAGCCAAGGCAAAAGCGCCCACACAAACTTCCAGTTGGAGCCCCAAATACTGCCCGCCTGCCACTGCACCAGAAAATCGAACTGGGCCTCATCCAGACTCATCACCAGTACGGTCATGGCAGAGGTAATACCCGCCTGCAGGGCAATACCCACCAAAATCAGCCGTATCGGACTGATGCCTTCCTCTCTTTTGTAGGCCAGTATATAAATCACGACGGCAGCCATACCCGCTCCGGCCAATGCCAGGACCGGCAGCAGGAAGATGGAACCGGCGGATTTGGACCCGAACACCATAATGAAGAGGACAACCATTAACCCGGCGCCTGCGTTGATGCCCAACAAACCGGGGTCCGCCAGCGGATTGCGGGCTACCCCCTGGATAATGGAACCGGCTACGCCCAAGCCAGCCCCCACCAGCAGGGAGAGAACAATCCGGGGCAGACGGAATTGGAACAGCACCATATTCTCCTTCTCGGTTCCTCCTCCGAACAAGGTCCGGATGGTATCCAGTGGTGTCAGCCGGGAAAAACCCGTGTTCATGCTGATGACAAAGGAAACGGCCAGCAGAACCGTGATCACTACCGCCACTGCCACATTCCGGCGGATGGTTTTCCGGCGGAACTGCTCCATGGTCAAGCTGATTTGTGCCATCGTCATCCAGCCCTCCTTTGTTTACGGGCCAGATAAAGGAAAAAGGGCACGCCGATTAAGGCCACCACCGCCCCGATGGGAATTTCAGAAGGCGGGTTGATGGTTCTCGCCGCCAAATCCGCTGTCACCAATAGCAAAGCCCCGAATACTGCGGAGGCGGGAATAATGTACCGGTAATCCACGCCCACCATTGCCCGGCACACATGAGGCACCACCAGACCGATAAAGCCCACTGCACCGACAACGGCAACAGACACCCCCGCCAACAGAAGCACAAGGATGGTCCCGATGGTTTTCACCAACGCCGTCTTCAGCCCCAAACCCTGCGCCACATCCTCACCCAGGTTCATCAAGGAAACCGACCGGGAAAGCAGCATAGCCCCAAGGATAGCCGCGATGATTATAGGTGCCGCCAGCTTCAACTGGCTCCAGTCACTTCCCGCCACACCGCCGGAGGTCCAGAACATCAGGCTCCGCGCCACGTTGTAGTAGATGGCAATGCTTTGGCTGAGAGCAGTCAACAGCGCTGTTACCGCTGCTCCCGCCAATACCAGCCGCATGGGGGAGGCCCCGCCCCTCTGTAAGGAGGCGATGCCATATACTAACCCCGCGCCTAGAGCAGCACCGACGAAGGAGAGCATCATAATCTGCAGATAGGAGATTCCCGAAAAAAACGCAAAGCAGATGGACAGCATAAACCCGGCTCCCGCGTTTAAGCCCATCAATCCCGCATCCGCCATGGGATTGCGGGTCATCCCTTGCATAAGAGCCCCCGCTACTCCGAAGGAGGCTCCGATCAAGGCGCTTGCAATCACCCGGGGCAGCCGTAAATTGTAGATGACCATATGCTGCGGGTTGGTGTTGTCCCGGTGAACTACCGCATCCCATACCACTTGAAGGGGAATGGGCATGGCGCCCTTGGAGACGGAATAGAGCATTCCGGTTAACAATACAGCAAACCCGGCCAGAATAATCAGCCAGCCGGTATGGATTTTGAATTTGTTGACAGCCCCGGGAACTGCCAGCACTTTTGCCGAAACACGGTTCATTCCTGTTGCCTCCTACGCCGTAACCTCATGGACCATATGCCAAAACAGGCCCCGCCCCTTTGTACCTGGACGGATACCTGTTTGGTTTATGTCGGGCTTCAATTATTTCAACATAAACTCCGAAATGGCTTTGACACCATATTCCACACCCAGAGGTCCCGCGGAGAAGGCTGCCCGGTCAAGAATGAACACATGGTTGTTTTTCACGGCAGTGAGCGTGTTCCATACCGGGTTCTTCTTCAATTCTTCCAGGGCGGTCTCTTCGGAATTGCTGGTCATATCATCCCACAGGAAGATGTAGCTGGGATTCAGCTGGAGCAGCCCTTCCAGGGTAAAGATGTTATCCTTGCCATGCACGGCAGGGTAATTGGCAGGCGGTGTCAGTCCCAAACCGGCTGTTTTGTCATAGAAGGCCACACAACGGTCCAGGCCAAATGCGGTATAGGTACCTTTATTGTTGAAGGAAATGAAGGCAACTGTCTGATCCTTCTTGGCAGCCAGCTTTTCACGGTTGGTGACAATCAGCTTCTCAATCTCTGCTACCTTGTCCTGGCCCTTCTTGGGCTCGCCGATCAGCTTGGAGAATTCCACCAGACGACCCTTCCAATCCAGGTCATTCTTAAATACCACAACCGGTGCCACTTGCTTCAGTTGGTCCATAATCTTGTCGTTATAAGGGGTAGCCGCGATAATCAGATCAGGCTTGGATTCCAGTACCTTTTCCACACTGACGGTGGTGCCCAAATCGAGGACATTGGCTTGCCCCTTAATGAAGGGCTGGAAGGACAGGAAGCCGAACAGAGAGTTTGCATTGTCCGCCGCTACCGGGGTCACACCAAGGGAGAACCAGGGCTCAAGGAAATGGAAGAAAGCAACGGCCACGCGCTTCGGACGCTCCTTTATGACAACATCATTGCCCAGAGCATCCTTGTATGTCAGCGGAAAAACAGCCGCACCCGCTTTCGGAGCTGCAGAGGCAGCAGCGCTTGCACTTGCCGCAACGGTTGCGGCGGGGCTTGCTCCGGCAGCCGAAGTATTCCCATCAGCCGCTTCTTTACCCCCACAGCCTGCCATCAGTCCGGCTGCAAATGCGAATGTCAAACATAATGCCAATAGCTTCTTCAATCTAATCCCTCCACTTTTAAATGCAGATTCTCTATTATGCAACTCTCCTCATTGATAATGATTCGCAATTGCAGCTATAAAGCATTCTAGCATGTGCATAGTGTGAGAGAAATGGAGGATTTCCTGAACCGGGGATGGACAATTTCCTTCTTATCTCGGAGCTCCACCAAAAGGATTGGGATTGGGATGGTACCTGCGAAGTCTTTCGATACTATAGGGTTCGTTTTAGTTGGCCTGTTCGATGGGGAGTGCGCGGAGTTGGGTAGGGGCGAGGCCAAACTGCTTTTTGAACAGTCTGCTGAAATAATAGGCATCGGTGTAGCCCACCATCTCGGCAATTTCCTTGACGGTAGCGCAGGTGGACGTCAGCAGCCGATGGGCTTCTTTCATGCGGTATGCGATTAGATAATCGATAGGACTGATACCGGTATACTTTTTGAATACCTCCGAAAAATACTTGGGACACATACCATACCTTCCCGCCAAATCACAGAGGGTATGCTGCCGCATATGGTGGAATTCGATGTAACCCCTCGCTTCCTCAATCATACTTTGGGCTTCGGTGCTTTTGGCGCTTTTCATTATGCCGAAAAGCTCTGACAGCACCGTATAAACCAGAGCCTTCGCCTGGAACTTGGAGAAGGTATCCGGGTGCTTGGACACATCCGTCAGCATTTTGAGAGTGGCAAACAAACCGGGGCAGGAGCCGATCTCCATTTCGTATGCCCGGTGCATATAACCGTCACTGTCATTCTCGTGCCGGTAATACATAATGTAGAACTCCAGCGGCTTGTCCGTGATATTCCCGGAGGTCAACCATTTGCCGGGGCAGCCGTGGATCACCATACCCGGGCGGAAGCGGAAGGACTGGTTATCCAAATGAAAGTATCCTTCTCCCTTCACCGGAAAGAGGAAGGCCGATACAGTGGTCATATACCCGGGCTCCACATAGCCTACAGGATGGCGGCGGTAATAGGTCGGCAAAATCATAATCGGCTCCGACGTATATTCCTCCATGATTTCATTGATATTCATGCCCGGAAACAACCTCCTCTGCTTTGCCTTCTACATAACTATAAGGGAGAATAGTAGGAACATAACCGCCGCATCGTGTATATTGATTATCATTTTCAATTATAACAAATAGCAGAGCCTTCCAAATAGGTAAATCGTGAAGGTTGTTTGATAATTGGTGGAGCAGGAATCTAACGGACCCTCATTCCGCTATTTCGCGAATTTGCGGACTTCTGAACCTTTCGCGGACACAGGAGCCCTTATTGCCTTCATTAGGCCAAGAAACTGCTCGGATTTTCTCAAATAACGCCCCTACGGTCCGTAAGTTTGACAGATTACCGCTTTTGAGCGAAATAGCGGCCCCTGTGTCCGTTAGCTAAATCAAAAAAGAGCCACCGAATCCTGAGGGTTCGATCCCCATAAAAGAAAAGAAGCCGTCATCGACGGCTTCTTATTACCCTAAGCGGGTGAGGGGAATACTCCGTGTCTTCCAACCAATAGTTGGCCGTACGAGACGCGGACGCGCGCTTGAAAGTTCCCTCCGCTGTGCTGGAGTTTCGCCAAGCGGTCGAATCCTCGGGGTTCGCTTCCCATAAAAGAAAAGAAGCCGTCATCGACGGCTTCTTATTACCCTAAAGCGGGTGATGGGAATACTCCGTGTCTTCCAGCCAATAGTTGGCCGTACGGGACCCGGACGCGCGCTTGAGGGCTCCCTCCGCTGTGCTGGAGTTTAGCCAAGCGGTCGAACCCTCGGGGTTCGCTTCCCTTAAAAGAAAAGAAGCCGTCATCGACGGCTTCTTATTACCCTAAAGCGGGTGATGGGAATCGAACCCACGCTACCAGCTTGGAAGGCTGGAGTTCTACCAATGAACTACACCCTCATTAAAAATATGGTCGGGACGACACGATTTGAACATGCGACCCCCTGGTCCCAAACCAGGTGCTCTACCAAGCTGAGCTACGTCCCGTAATAATTTAAAACGCACCCTGAGAGATTCGAACTCCCGGCCTTTTGATTCGTAGTCAAACGCTCTATCCAGCTGAGCTAAGGGTGCATATGGAGCGGACGAAGGGATTCGAACCCTCGACCCTCGCCTTGGCAAGGC